>NZ_CP083388.1:600000-765000 GCF_020042285.1 Ferruginibacter albus | reverse complement strand
ATCGCCAAAGGATTCTATTTCTTTATCGTACCCACTTTTGCCATTGGTGTAAGCACTATCGCTGATAACAGCTACGTTTACACAATCGATGATCTTTGCAAGTGCAAGGGGTGATTTATTTTGAATGAGAGTTAGTATTTCTTTTGTTTTAAGCAGTAATTCGTGTGGCGTAGTTACATAATTGACCAACCCGGATTGCAACGCTTCAGCTGCGTTGATGAGAGCGCCGCTCATCATTAATTCCATTGCTTTGCCCTTGCCAACCAATTGCGTTAAACGTTGTGTACCACCATAGCCCGGTATTAAACCCAAATTAACTTCGGGCTGACCAAACTTTGCATTATCGCTGCAAAGCCTGAAATGACATGCCATTGCGAGCTCACAGCCGCCGCCTAATGCAAAACCATTTACAGCTGCCACAATTGGCTTATGTGAGTTTTCTATTTTGAAAAAGATATCCTGCCCTTTTTTTGCTATTGTAATGCCTTGTTCTTTTGTTAGTCCATTGAATTCGGTTATATCGGCACCTGCCACAAAGGCTTTTTCACCTGAACCGGTAATGATAGCTGATTTTATTTCACCGTTATTGTACACTTCGTTCAACACTTGTTCCAGATCTATCATTACCTGCTGATTTAACGCATTTAATTTTTCAGGACGATTAATGGTAATGGTGAGAATGTTATTTTCTAACGTGGTAAGAAGTGTTGAATACATACGCAAGCATTGATTGATAAAAATATTTTGCGGCTATTGACCTAAAAACTCCTGTGTTGTTTAACCCAGTCTTTTATATAATCGGCAATAGTTGTTGTAGATGTTCCGGGAGGAAAGAGTGTACCAACTCCTAATTCATTCAGCTTCTTCATATCGTCCTCAGGGATAATGCCGCCACCGGTAAGCAACACATCATTCATTTCATTTTGTTTCATGAGTTGAATGATCTTGGGGAAAATAGTGTTGTGTGCACCACTTAATGTACTGATGCCGATTGCATCTACATCTTCCTGGATGGCGGCATTGATGACCATTTCAGGTGTTTGGCGAAGACCTGTGTAAATAACTTCCATGCCGGCATTACGCAAAGCCGTGGCTATTACTTTGGCGCCACGGTCGTGACCGTCCAGCCCTACTTTGGCAACCAATACTCGTACAGGTCGTGCCATAATTGTTGTTTAAGCGTTCAATGTCTCAAAATGATTGACAGCTAATTTAATTCTTTTTATGGTTTCTTCTTTACCTATAGTTTCTGCAATAACAAAAACAGCCGGACCTGTTTTACTACCTACCAACATTATTCTGAATAACATTTGCAATTCCCCTACTTTAATATTTTTGACTGCAGCTACTTCTTTAAAGATAGTTTCTATTATTGTTGCGGTAAATTCATTTGTATGCTGTAGTTGTTCTGCAATTGTTTCAAAGAAATCTTTTTTATCGGCAGCCCATTTCGGTTTTACAGAAGCATCATCATAGATTGTTGGTGTTGCAAAAAAGAAAGATCCTTGTGCATAAAAATCTGTTAATAAGGTGCATCTGTCTTTTATCAGTTCTATTACTTTTATTAAATAACTATCATCCGAAATAGTAATTCCATTATTGATAAAGATTTTTTCTACTTCTGTTTTTAAATCTTCTGCAGGCAGTTTTTTTATCCATTCATGATTGAACCATTTAGCTTTTTCAAAATCAAATTTTGCGCCTGCTTTATGAATTCGTTCAATGGAGAATTTTTCTATCAATTCTTCCATAGTAAAAATTTCCTGCTCTGTTCCATCATTCCAGCCCAGTACTGCCAATAAATTATTAAAAGATTGTGGTAAGAAACCAATTTCTTTAAATCCTTTAATTATATCTCCGGTGTTAGAATCTTTCCAATCCATTGCATAGACGGGAAAGCCTAAACGTTCTCCATCACGCTTGCTCAATTTTCCATTGCCATCAGGTTTTAATATTAAGGGCAGATGTGCCCATTTCACCATCTTATCTAACCCAAATAAATATTTCCAAAGCAATACATGTACCGGCGCACTTGGCAACCATTCTTCACCGCGGAAGGCATGCGTGATCTTCATTAAATGATCATCTACTACTACAGCTAAATGATAGGTTGGCATTCCATCAGCCTTTAATAAAACCTTATCATCGACCTGTTGCGTATCGAAACTTACATCACCGCGGATAATATCTGGTATCACAATGGTTGTTTCATCAGAAGGAATTTTTATGCGGATAGTGTATGGTGTACCGCCGGATAATAATTTTGCTACATCATCTTCGGGTAATGTCAAAGAGTTTTTTAGTTTGTTTCGATAGAATTGATTGTATTGGAAATTGGGGATTTCATTACGCTTTGCTTCCAGTTCTTCCGGTGTATCAAAAGCATAATATGCATATCCATCTTTTATTAACTGCTCTGCATATTGCCTGTACATTTCTTTCCGTTCACTCTGGCGGTAAGGTCCATAAGCGCCGCCATTATGCACGCTTTCATCCGGCTGCAAGCCACACCATTCCAGACATTTAAAAATATACTCTTCGGCACCAGGTACAAAACGTGTTTGATCAGTGTCTTCTATCCGAAGAATAAAATCGCCTTTATGTTTTTTTGCAAATAGATAATTAAATAAAACGGTGCGAACACCTCCTAAATGCAATCCGCCGGTAGGACTTGGTGCAAAACGTACTCTTACTTTACTCATAGGCTGCAAAGATAGTATTCAACATAAAAGAAAAACCGCCCAGGTTTTGAGCGGTTTTCAATAAAATATCTAATAAGAAGATTACCAAAGAACAAAATCATGCGCTGTGCCACCATCAATTGAGTAAGTAGCTGCAGCATCACAAGTGCCGGTACCATAATCAATTGTTATGTAATGATTAGGCCCTTGTATTTTTAATTGTCCCATATCAATAAAAGCACAGCTTGCTTTCTTTTCAAGAGGAGCAGAATTCGGTACAGTAGCTGTTCTTACTATGCCGGAATCACTTGTCCATGTGCGATTTCCTGTTATTGAATAAACATCATCTGAAATATCAAATGGTGTATTTGATCCTGCAGTTACTGTTACATTCTTTGTGCCACTCACATACCAGAATCTTCCACCCGGAGCAGTAACTTTGCCGCTATCAACCCTTGACCAGCTTAACGTATTTCCAGAACGGGTATTTGTCCATACAATAGTCCCTTCTCTATGAAATCCGGCTACGTAATAATTATTGAAAGTAAGCGTAGCTGTGCTTCCTGCTTTTCTTACTGAATCGGAAAGCACCACATTTATTGAGCCGCTCCTGGTGATACCATTCAAGCAAGCTGTATTATAAAAGGTAATTGTAATTGTTTTTGGAAAACCTCCACTGGAAATATCAACGGAATAACAATCCTGTGGGCTGGTGGGTCTTGCCCCCATTAAGGCATTATCACTTGCTGCCATCATAAATGAATTGTTTACATCTTCAGAAATATTATCAGAGATGGCCAGATCCTCACTAGCCTGGGTTGTATTTGCAATTTCATTAGGATCTGTGGTAGTTGTATTGTCCTTTTTACACGAAGTAAATAAAAGCGTAGCAATAGCAGCACCATAAATTAGCGGTTTCAATTTCATACAATTGAGTTTAAGTTTTAAGTTTTGATTTTTGATTGTCGTAAAGACTAACGTCTATAAAGAAGGTTTAATTATTTAATTTGCTGTATGTTTTATTTCATAAAAACTCCTTTTTGGCTAAAAAAAATATATAAAGGCTGTATTTGGAATATTAATTCTGTCGACGATAAAACAATCTATTTAACCTTCGATGATGGCCCCCATCCTACAGTAACACCTTTTGTTTTAGATGAACTTAGCAAATATAATGCTAAAGGCACCTTTTTTTGTATTGGCAAAAATGTTGAATTATATACAGTTGTGTATAACCGTTTACTTACGGAGGGCCATGCTACCGGCAATCATACATTTAATCATTTAAACGGCTGGAAGACTAATGATGAGACTTACATTCGTAATATTACGATGGCGGAAGAGTTCATTAAAAACGACCTGTTTCGCCCCCCTTATGGGAAAATAAAGCGAAAACAAATAAAATCTCTTACTAAGGAAAATCATCGTTACCGTATTATTATGTGGAGTGTTTTAAGTGGTGATTTTGATAAAAACCTTTCTGTTGAACAATGTTTAAAAAATGTTCTACAAAACACCAAAAACGGCGATATAGTTGTATTTCATGACAGCGAGAAAGCTTTTGAAAAAATAAAATATGCATTACCGAAAGTGCTGGAACATTTTTCCAATAAAGGATACAAATTCAAAAAGATAACGTAATGATGTTCTATAAAAAAAATTGGGCCGGGGTAGAAACCCTGGCCCGTTTTTAATCCGTACCCTATGAAAACTATCGTAAAATTACGAGGTTTTTTTAAAAAAGCAAGAATTAAAAAAAAAATAGCCCTTTTATTTGTTTAAACATTAAAAATTTGACTTTTGATAAATTTTTATGCAATAACATATTATTAGAAGTTCTCTGTCATTTAAACACATATGCTTATAGTTGATACACATTGCCATTTATATTCTGAGGAATTTGAAAAAGATATAAATGCTGTTATTGAAAGAGCTGAATCGGAAGGAGTAAATAAATTTTTTCTTCCAGCAATCGACAGCAATTCGTTAGAACAAATGTTATTATTGGAAGAAAAATTTCCCGGAAAATGTTTTGCCATGATGGGCTTACATCCCTGCTATGTTAAAGAGAATTATAAAGAAGAGTTAGCAATAGTTGAACAATGGTTGGGAAAAAGAAAATTTGCTGCAGTAGGAGAAATTGGTTTGGACTTTTATTGGGATAAAACATTTACGCAACAACAATACGAAGCCTTCCATACCCAAATTGCCTGGGCTAAACAATATGGGTTGCCTATTGTGATCCATACCCGAAATGCGATGCGTGAAACAATAGACCTGGTAAAAGCTTATTCATGGGATGTTAGCGGTATTTTTCATTGTTTCGGCGGCAATTATGAAGAGGCAAAAGAGATCATTGAACTTGGCTTTTATTTAGGGATAGGCGGTATCGTTACTTATAAAAATTCTCCCTTGATAGATACACTTCAAAAGATCGATCTGAAACATATAGTTTTAGAAACGGATGCCCCATACCTGAGCCCTGTGCCTTTTAGAGGAAAACGGAACGAGAGCAGCTATTTAAAATATATAATAGAAAAGATTGCCGATATAAAACAGGTTTCCAAAACAGAAGTAGCAGAAACAACAACTGCCAATGCAAAAAAAATATTTTCAATTGATTAAGTAATCAATTGTATTTTTGCCGCCTTCCGGAGGGGTGCAGGAGTGGTTGAACTGGCACGCCTGGAAAGTGTGTATAGGAGAAATCCTATCAAGGGTTCGAATCCCTTCCCCTCCGCATTCTTTCAGTTATTTTTCGCCTACTTGCGCATTTTCTTCCTTTATCATATTTTTTGATTTTTTTAAAAAAATCTATGTTTAACCACCGATTATGGATATTTTCGTTTTAAAGAGCACTGGAACACAGCTTAAATTTTTGATTTTTGCCAATTTTTCCATTTTATCCGTAAAAATCTATGTTTAACCAATGAATTATATCTTTTTTAAAATGCTTTGCAGTAGCGGGTTTAACGTTTTTTAGATGCAACAACAATTGTCTTCATTGAGAAAATGTTAAATGTGGATATTTTCGCTTAATATCCATATATCTGAAGGCAATATTTTAAAATTGGACAATGGTAAAACATAATTTAGATAATATACCACGCAACGAAGGCGATTCATTTCAAGTCATATTACAACAGGCAATAGAAGGGGATGAAAGAGCGTTTAAACAACTGTACGATCGACTATCGGGCAAAATGTATTCGCTTTGTATGCGTTATATTGGCAATGCCAATGATGCAAAAGATGTTTTTCAAGAAGGCTTTATAAGAGTTTACAAAAATTTAAACACGTACAAAGGGTCTGGTGTTTTTGAAGGATGGGTAAGACGGATCTTTGTAAACACCTGCCTTGATTACCTTAAGAGCAAGAAAAAGCTATTTTACTCTGAAATAAATAATTACACTGAATTACCTACAACCGCAGACCTGAATGGAGTAGATAAGTTATCGAAAGATGAACTTATAAATATTATACATCAATTACCTGAAGGATATAAGCTCGTAGTGAACTTGTACCTCGTAGAGGGATACAGTCACAAAGAAATTTCAGATATGCTTGGAATTGCAGAAGGCACAAGCAAATCACAACTTTCGAGGGCACGATTGTTGCTACAAAAGCAAATACTTCAATACAATGGCTGATAAAAGCATTGACATATCATTTAATGATCTACAAAACCACGAGGTACAACCTCCTGCTGAGTATTTCACTGAGATATGGAATTCGGTATCGGCTAATGATGTTCCTGAAAATTCATTTTCTTCCAGGGATACCGAAATTTTTAATTCTTTAAAAGATTATTCGCTTATACCTCCGGCTTTTGATTCGATAAACATCTTTGAGAATAAAGCACCTCAAAAAAGTAAAGTAGTTTCATTTTCTTATTTCACCAAAATTGCAGCTGCAGTCATTATTGTTATTTTTTCTGCATGGCTTTTATATTATTTTCTTCAACCTAAAAAAACTCAAAGCTCTGTAGCAACAGTAACCGCTCCTCAACCGGCAGAAACCAAAGCATCAACTGCTTCACCTGTTGAAACAACAATTGACAAGAAAAGCCCAACAACAATTAATCAATCGCTAGTAACAGTAAATAATACTCCTGTTCAACATTCATCAGCATCTTTAGCACCAATAAAATCAACTTTAAAAAAAGAAAGAACTACTTTGGTTGATAACGATGTTATATTAACCTTAGTAAGTTATAAATATGCTGACTACAGCGGCTTGTTAGCAAAGATCAAAAAGAACAAAAAAATAAAGCTTGATAACTTTTCTTACGTTACTGTTTCGGATAAAATGAATGCTATGTTGAAGGACATGTACTCAACAAAAAGAAATCTTAAACCAACCCGCAAAGCAAAAAAAATAAAACGTACTTTGAATAACTGGAAGAAAGAAGATGAAAAATATTTTGATGCGGCAAGATCTTCAAAAAACCCTGTAGATATTATTGATTTGTCAGAATTTGTTTTAAGCAACCGATAGAAGATGAAAACCAGAGTAACTACACTTTTCCTGCTTATTTGCATATCGGTTATTAAAACACTGGCACAAGATACCAGTGCAAGCCTTATTACCACTGTTCGTGACTCTTCCCTTTTCGCAAAAAAGACTGATTGTAATAAACTGCTTACGTTGGTTTATGACATCAACATCAAATCAAAAAATAAAAAAGCAGGTATAGAAGAAACATATAATGGAGGCATAAAAACTGTTTTCATTAGTAACGACCAGGCAAGAATACGTTTGGTAAGCCTTATGCGCATACAAAGCATTTTTTTTACTGCTAAAGACAGCAGCAACAGTGAGGTAATAATTGTAAAGGAATCGGGCAAAAAGAAATATAAATACGAATTATCGGCGTCTGAATGGAATTTATATAATATTAAATATAAAGGAGATTCTTGTGTATATAGCAGCGACTCCCTTATGATTCTAAATCATCTATGCCGAAAAGCAATCATCAATTTAAAAGATGGGCGAACTATTACGGCATATTACACAAAAGAATTAAAACCGATCTGTGAAGAAATAGAGCCCGCATTTGCAGATATTTCGGGTGTTGTATTGCAATACTCATATGAATATGAAGGAGGCTCCATCACTTACACTGCCTCTAAAATAAGCGAGAACCCGATATCAGAAGAAATACTAATTGCCCCTAAAAAAGGTTATATCACTAAAAAACTTCATTATACCGGCTATTTGCAGCAATAACTTTAGCGGCAATATTTCCGTTATTTTGCAGCGTTCATTTATTTTCCATGTCAAAATTTTTAATAGCAGGCTTAGGGAATATCGGCAATGAGTATGCCGACACAAGACATAATATAGGTTTTGATGTAGCACATGCGTTTGTACAAAAACATGGTGGTTCTTTTACATTGGGGAGATTAGCTTACACAGCAGAAATAAAGTGGAAGGGAAAAACCTTTGTTGTGATCTGCCCTACTACCTACATGAATTTAAGCGGCAGGGCCTTCAAATACTGGCAGGACAAAGAAAAAGTGCCTTTGGAAAATACGCTCACTATTGTAGATGATCTGGCTTTACCATTAGACAAGCTAAGAATAAGACCTAGTGGCAGCGATGCGGGTCATAACGGGTTAAAAGATATACAGAATATTTTAGGCACGGATAATTATCCAAAATTGCGGTTTGGGATCGGTAATAATTACCCAAAAGGAAAACAAGCCGATTTTGTATTGGGTAAATGGCAAAAAGAAGAAATACCGCTGGTACAGCTTAAAATACAAAAGAGTGTTGAAATAATAGAAAACTTTGCAACTATCGGTATAGAACAGACGATGAACGCAATAAATAAGCTATCTTTTCGTATATAGGTAAAAAATCGATATTTAAACGTTTATAAGCGTTACAATTGTTTTTTTTAGGCGATTTGTTTATATTCGCCTTTGTAAATAATACTAACCCCCTACCTTACAAAAACCAAAGTGATATTATGAAGATAATATGTGTTGGCCGTAATTATGCGGCACATGCTAAGGAATTAGGTAACGATATACCGGATGAACCGGTAATTTTCATGAAGCCCAAAAGTGCTTTACTGCAAAGTCATACCCCATTTTATTACCCCGAATTTACCAATGAATTACACTATGAATGTGAGTTGGTAATACGTGTTTCCAAAAACGGAAAATATATACAGGAACGCCATGCAGGCAATTACTACAATGCGGTAACTGTTGGTATAGATTTTACTGCACGTGATATTCAAAACGACTTAATAAGTAAAGGATTACCCTGGGAAAAATCAAAGGCATTTGATAATTCTGCGGCGGTTGGTAAATTCATCGATTTTACTCCCGATATCAATAAAAAGAACATTAATTTTTCTTTATCAAAAAACAAAGAAATTGTTCAGCAGGGAAATTCCGGCAGCATGATATTTGGAATTGATTCCATTGTATCACATATCTCCAATTATTTTTCATTAAACATCGGCGACCTTATTTTTACCGGCACTCCTGCGGGTGTGGATGAATGTGTAGTAGGCGATGAATTGGAGGCTTATATTGATAAGCAATTATTGCTAAAGCTCGACATCAAATAATTTTTTCCGATTTAGTTTTTACCGGCTTATTTTTTTGTAAAACTCTTATCTTTGCCGCCCGTTGGCGAGGTAGCTCAGCTGGTTAGAGCATCGGATTCATAACCCGAAGGTCGGCAGTTCAAGTCTGCTCCTCGCTACAATACTTGACGACAATGGTTTTTTATCATTGTCGTTTTTATTTTCTTCTTTGGAATCCTTTACCAACATTGAGCTTTCTTCGAATATTAAATTCACTTTGGAGGTTAGATATACCCTATTTTTTGTATCCAACATAATACCTTCAGGAAAAACAAGTTCTTGGATTCGTTTCTGTGTTTCTAATTCTTGAAAAGCCCAATATTTACTGATGTTTCCAACGATTTCCGCCGATAAAGTTATATAATTATCCAGGTTAGATATTTTTTGACTTCCATTTTCAATCTCACTCTCCAAAGTAGAAATTTTAAGTTCAAAGTCTGTCTTTAATTCTTGATATACATCACTATCAATATCTGCATTTAAAGCATATCTAGTTTTTAACTTCTTAAAGTCTATCTTTAATTTTTCCAATTGTTCATATATCAATTTATTCGATTGTTCCAGATCACCATTTAAGGTGTTATATGTAAGTTTTAATTGTTCTTTAAACGGTTCAATTAAATTTACGGGCAACTGATATTTATTTAATTCTTCAATAAATAAATCATTAGCCCCTTTTCCTTTCGCTTTAGGTGTTGTTTCTACATTGATACTTACACCCAGACATTTTTGACATTTATAATAATGGGTTTTCTTATTTTTTACTTCGTACCCAGTCATTTTTTTACCACAATTTTGGCAGCGAATAAAGCCACTTAGAGGGCGTTTGGGACTAGAATTATCATGTTTATAACCATGTCTGTTGCCTTTAATTATTTCTTGTACATACAAAAAATCTTGTTCACTTACCATTTTTTCCCATTGTCCGTATACTACTTTACCATCTAACATTCTGCTTGTTGATATTCCACAATAAAATGGATCTCGCCACATTTTAGATAAAGCTTGCTTGCTTATTTTTACCCCCAGATTAGATAATTTTTTTATAATAATACAATCTTTCTCTCCTTGTAATTTCCACTTCCATGCTTGCCGTAAGATTTTACCTTCTTTATTAATCCTGATTTCTTGCTTTTTTCTCATTCTGTTATAGTCTTTTACTTTAGGTCCAAAATGATCATAACCTCTTCCTGCTTTACCAAATCTATATCCTTTTTCCAAATGCTTTATCATGCCAGAAATAGTTACCGCAAGTCTTGAGTAATTTTCTCTTTGGGCTTCTAACAAGGCTTGATAAATTTCTAGTTTACCAGCAATTGTAGTTGTGTTTCTACCAGTTGATGCTTCAAATAAATGCACTCCCATATTTTCGATTAATTCCTCTAGTAACCCAACTGCATTCCCTCCAGTACGGGAAAAACGATTCACTATATTAACAACTATACCATAGGGTTTCTTCTTCAGACTTTTAATAGTCTCAATAAGTTTGGAAAATTCTTTTCTGGTATAATCTCCAGAAGCACTTTCATATGTTCCACCTAGCATATCTTGTAAATGATAATTGTTCTCTTTTACAAATTTCCAGATACCATCCTTTTGAATTCCTAAGCTATTATTCTCATATTGGTCTTTAGTGGAGACACGGGTGTAACCAACTAAATTAAAATCAGTAACTTTTTTTTGAGGTTTAACCTTCCCAAAAGCCTTAAACTGTTCAATTCCCATTTTGAAATATTTTATGCGTTAATATTGTCAATTTATATAACTCATTTATTGTTTTCTGAGCTATGTCATCAGTAATATTTTCAAATCCATCAAATCTTCTTAATTCTTCTATTGAAAGCATTCTTGGATTTTGTATACTATCAGCATACTTGTAAAATATATCGTCAATTCTGGAATGACAAAAGTTCTTATCATTCTTAATCACATTTAAAAATTAAAAAAGTTCCCTTGTAAAGGGTTATTCTTGGTGGTGAGAGTTCCTACTACTTAGATGGTACAGACAAAACCAATATTTACGAAAATACCATTCAAAATGATTAATTGCAATTAAATTATGGTGCAATAATATTTGTCTTTAATAGTAAGTACAACTATTTACAATCAAAAGAATTTAACGATATTTTATTCAGATCTGTTTCAAAGCATGATGCAACAAGGGTTATAAAAAAGAACTTTTTGATAATTGCACCATATTTATTTAAAAGGAAACAGAATAAAACCAAGACGGGTTAACCCTCCTTGTCCTTTCTTTAACCTAACCTATGAAGAATATAAATTATGATGAATTGATTGATGAATGTAATAGAAAAAGAGCTAAAATCTATTATAACTTAACTCAGTTAATTGAAATAACTGGATTAAGCCCTAGAATGTTAAAATATAGAATGAAAGAGAATATAGTAAAATATAAAAATATCCCTAGTCTATTATATAAAAGTGGGAAACAATGGAGAATCCACGCTTCAATTATTAAAGATTTCTTACCTAAAAGAAGGAGAAAGAAAAACTCAATACTTACTTATGAATGGAAAACCTTTGCAACATGGATTTTAAAAGATAATTACACTGCTGATTATCATCTAGAATTAATACAACAAATTCAGCAGCTTATTCAACCTTTTAAAATTCATTTTACAATTGAGAAAAGCAAAAGGGGGATATTCCATGTTCATTTCTTATCTGATGTAGATAAAAGCAGTTTAATAGTGGCTATAAAACAAATATTAGAAAAGTACCTTACAAAAAATGAATATAGAGTTGAAGTGAACGAAATAAATAACAAATATTCCGCCCTACATTATATAAGAAAAGCTCCTGTTGATATAATTATAAAAGAATAGTAGCATATTAGGGTTACAATTTGAAACCTGGCTTATGGGGCAAAAAATTAACCTATTTTAAAAGTACCTATAATGGTGTTTTCAAAATTTTCAGGCGTTTTGAAGTACCTTTTTTCCCTTATGTCCTTAGTATTTATTCCAATGGGTTTTGCCATAAATCCCAAAATGGTGCTAGAAACGGACTATTAGAAATGATTAGGTGTTTAAAAATTTAAAGAAAAATGGAAGCAGATAAATTAAACATTCAAATTAGACTAAAACAACTTCAGATAAGTGGTGAGAAAAATCAAATTCGTAAAAAAGAATTTGAAAAACAGTTGATAAAATTAAGATTAAAACAAAAAATTGCAGCTATAGAAAAACAGATGGATCAATTATAATCTTAATATTGAAATGCCTAAGTAAAATCAAAAAAATCTTTAACCCCCACTTCCAAAGCATTTGCTATTTTCAATAAAGTTAACGCCGTTGTATTTATTCTACCTTTTTCAATAGGTATTAGGTTTGATTTTTCCATATCACACATAAAGCCTAACTCCTTACTTGTTAGCCCTTTTTTCTTTCTGTATTTGGTTATATTCTTTCCTAATGCTATTAGAAAATCCTCTTCCCTCATTAACTTTTGCTGTTTCACACAAGTTGAACAATTATCAAAAATTATTGGGTATGATATATCATACCCTTTGAAATTTTCAATACATTTGGAATAAAATCAACTTATATGAAAAAAAATTTAAGCTACTTTTTAATTGGAATATCAAGTTTTGTTGTGTTTTTATCTAGTTGTGATCTTGCGACTAATAATACTGCTACAGTTAAACAATGTGATAAGTTATCCGAAGACTACAAAAATGGATATTCCCAAGGTCACGCTCAGGCTATTTTATATGTAGCAAATGTCGGTGGCACCTCCAATGTAGAAACTTACATACAGCAAATGAATAATGGTAATGGCCCTATTGGAACTATAAGTGAATGCTGGAAAGAAGGATATAATGATGGTTTTAATTCTTCTAAATAAACTATTAATTATGAGCATAAATAAAATATATACATTTAAAAATGGGATGCTAAACATATATCCCAAGTTCATTGAATATAAGACCAAGAATGGGAAATCAAAGCAAAGCATGAGTCGATTTAATATAGGAGGAGTAAATAAAGAATATGTAAGAATATTAGAAAGGCAAGTGATGCAATATGGATTTCTATTTTCAGCAATAGGTATTGGTTTATTAATATTTAGTATCAGTACATCTGAAAATGAAACTGTACTGACTTATTTATCCGCAGGATCATTATTCATAGGTTTATTTTTAGTGGTGGGGTTTTTGTTTTTTGATGGGCTTTTAGGTATAAAACTAACTACCGAAGTTTGTTTATTATTATTTGGAATAAAAGGATATAAAATTTCAATTCAAAATGATGGTGGTGGAGATCACATAGAGTTTTTTCTATTCGAAAAGGAAATTTTTGATATTGAGGAAATAGCAAATTACAAATTGGTGCATTAATGTATCATTTTTAAAAGTGTATCAAAATAAATCTATAAAGGCTTTTCTTAGCCCCGTTAAAATGTATCAAAGAAAGTCTTTGATTTATTTTAAAATACGAAATATTTCGTATACATTGCACTAACTTAACTTTTTTACATGGAAACAGCTATTATTATTTCAAGATGTTCAACAAATGAAAATAAACAGGACGTAACTAGGCAAACAATAGATTTGAGTAAGAAATATTCTAGCAACTTCGAAATCGTAAAAGTATTTGAGTATTACAAATCTGGACGGAAAAACGACATAGAATTGAATGAAATTTTAAATTATGTTATTACTAATAATATTCAGCATATTTTATTTACTGAAGTAAGTCGTATTGCAAGGCGTGTGATTGAAATATTAGTTTTTGTAGAAAACTGCACCAAGCATAAAATAAACGTAGTAATCGACAATTATAATATGCAGAGTTTGAACAGCGATAAAACTGAAAACATGCTGACAAAAACAATGCTTCAAATTGGTGCATCCTTTTCAGAGATGGAACTTAAGCATACCCAATCTCGTTTAAACAGCGGTAGAGCCAAATATATTGCTTCTGGTGGCGTTTTAGGTCGTAAGCCTAATAGTAAACAAACTAAAGAAAAGACTCTTGAAAAGCATAAAGATGTAATTAAATATATAAAACAGGGTCAAAGCATAAGAACAATAATGAAATTAACTGATAAAAGTAGCGGGACTATACAAAAAATTAAACAATTATTAGTCGCTTGAAACTAGGTTTAAATTCAACTATGAAGATTGTATAATCCCCTACATTACTAGACATTTAAAGTACGACCTAATTTTGTTAAACGATAATTTTCATTCTTATACTGTTCTACAATTTTAAATTGGGATAAGCGTTCTAAAGATTCTTTTTCATTGCCTACTGTATATAAAGTTTTTTTAGCAATCACTCCTTTATCCGCAATTTGAACAGATTTATTTATTTTGAGTATAGCAATTATCAAATTTTCTGGTACGCTTAACTCTAAAATAAATTTTACTCTAACCGAAACATTCTTGTCAATTTTCCCTTTTTTTGTTTTAGTCTTGTTTTTAATTGGTGTTTTGAATATCACTGTTGAATTCTTTGTTTTTGCCATATAATTTTTTAGTAAATCTAAATGCAAAAAAGGGAATTAATAGAATAGTCTTTGTTTTCTACCTTTTACATTATAAACAAATATCATATCTTGCAATAATCCCAAGTATGAATAGAATACAAACCTTTATTGAAAAATATTTTAGTGTAAGCCATGATATTTCAGCTACCTTAATTGTTACTTTATTAACTTTTGCGTTAGGTTTTATCATAACTGGTATAGTATCGGTTATATCCAAATATTTAACTAGACGAACAGTAAGAAAAATGTTTCTAAATGCTTTAATTAGTTTAAATAAAACCGTTAAAGCCCAAGAACAATCCTTGAGTAATACAATTCGCGCTATAAATTTTGAAGAAAATAGTCAATGGCTATATCAAAAAGCTGATTTCTACCAACTTCGTGCTTTTAAGGAGATAGGATATATACAAAGCTTTAATAGCCTTTTTAATGGCTTTGAGAATTATTTAATATTGCGAAGTAAACAAAAGAAAAACTTAAGAAGACATGCTTTTAATAAAATGTGGTCAATATTAAATAGTATTGAGTTTTGGTCACAAACAGCATTTGAAGATTTCTATAAATTCGAAGAGCGATATAATGAATTTGGGGATAAAAGAAATTCTGCTATAGAAGAACTTCGAAAAGCATGGGAGCAAATATTTATTTCAGCAACAAAAGCGCAATTGCAACAACAACTACCACTCCATCCCGCATATGAAAATTATTTAAACCAGTTAAATAATATTATAGTAGAATATTCCAAAATCCCAACTATAAAAAGAGTAGGTCCCTACATAACAAATAGAAAGTTGATTTTAAAAATTAGAATTCTAAATAAGAAAGCAGCAAGAGCTGGAATAGCCTTACCATTTCTACATGAGTTTAATGATAAATGTATGGTAGTATCATCACATTATATCGATATGGAGTACTTAGCTAGAAATGTAAAAATTCAATACGCAGAATACAAATGGTCCTTTTATACATTTAGTAGAGTCATTAAGAAAATTGCCAAAATATTATAGCATTTAATCCAGAAATAGACTATATGAAAAAGAAAAAAGATTTGGGAATCATGTTAGCAATCGTCCTACTTTCATTAGGTTTAATAATGCTTTTTTTTCCTTATGAATCTTTGAACGGGCTTAAGTTGGGAAAGTATTCATTGAAAATTAACAGATATGGCGATTTAGGTGCGTTTGTTAGTGGGCTAACAACTCCCTTCTTATCAATAGCAGCTTTTATTTTACTTTACTTAACGTATAAATCTCAGAAGCAAGAATTAAATGAAAGTAAAATAATTCTTCAAGCCCAAAATAACACCCTGCAAAAGCAACAATTTGAAACGACTTTCTTTAACCTTCTTAACCTTCATCATTCCATTGTAAATAGTATTGATTTAAGAATAACAACTAGCCCTTCTTACCCTGGAATAGCATCTTTAGCTTTTCAGTCATCAAAATCGGAAATAAAAAAAGGACGAGATTGTTTTTTAATATTCTACGAGGAACTTGAAAAAGATTATGAGGAATTTAGTAAAGAAAATAGGCAAAAAAAGAAAGATGACCAACAGATAGAAAGAGTCGTAATTAAAAAAGCTTATTATTCCTTTTTTGAAAAAAATAAATTTGATTTAAGCCACTATTTTAGAAACTTATACCATATAGTAAAATTTGTAAATGAAGCGAATATTATAAATAAGCAAATGTACATTAGCTTACTTAGAGCTCAATTATCTTCCAATGAGCTTTTATTACTTTTCTACAATAGTTTGTCTGCATATGGAGAAAAGAAATTTAAGCCTCTAATTGAAAAATATCATTTCCTTAAAAATTTGGCTGATGAAGATTTATTTCAAGAGGAACACTTAAAAGAATATGAAGAAAGTGCTTATGGAAAACCTTCTTAAACATAATTTAAAATCACTATTTTTTATTATCGGCGATAAATTAGACTTTCTTCATTGTGATATTTAGACTAAAATAAAGACTATTAGCGAAATCTCTCGCTCGAGAATATTGACTATTTAATATTGCGTTATACAAACCTTGAACATTTTTAGGTAACCCTGTAAAATCAGTTAAGTCGTTTGATTCCAGCAAGTTTTTGAACCTATCTATTTGTCTAATTGAATTTATTTTTTGTAGTATAATTTCATCATTCTGTATGACTTTGCTGAAATAATACTGCCATCTTTCTTTAATTATTTTTGATAATTGTTCTTCGGCAACTTTTGCGGCGACTGTAGAAACACCATATCCATTTCCTAAATAAACTGCCAAATATGCTTGAAAGCACTCAATTAATGCTGGAGCTGGAATTGTAGTTCCTAAATTAGCAAGTTTTCTTATTACAGCAGGTTCATTATAAAAATTATTAAAGGCAAAATGGGTCTCAAGCAGCTCTTTTGCAGTGCTTTTAAAGGTTACAGAACGTAAGTTTTCAGGAACATAATCAAAGCCATTTACTTTAAGTAGGGCATTTTTTAATCCTGATGCAGCGATAAAATTACCAGATGCAGTTACATCCCTATAAGCAGTTCCTATATTCCATTTATCATTATCTCCTATGTTTGGCCAGATTTCTTCAATAAGCATATTCAAATTCCCTAGAGCATGCTCTAGCTTTGCTCCTTTATCGTTTTTAATAGAGGACAAAAGAATTGTATTGACAGTTCTTAAATAAAATAGCGATGAATTTATTAATTGGTTGACTTGAGGGTCCGTAATTTTTAAAGTTTCAGATAAAATACGTTCACGAAATCTTGAAAATTCGATGGCTATAGATATATCTTGTTCACCCAAAATATACTGTATAGATGATTTTACTATAATAAAAGCATCAGTATAGTCAATTTCTGTATCAGCATCTTTAGAAAAAAAATGTGTTATCAATTCGTTTGCATGCTTTAGCTTAAGAGATGCAGTAGAGCCGATAACACCTAATTGTTCTGCTAATTGTATGGTAGTATGGTCCGTTAAAACATTTTCTATAGGAGAACTTTCATCTATATCGTTTCTTTCTAACATCTCTCCAATAAACTTCATACCTAAAGTGGCTATAGTTTCTTTCAATTTTACCATTGCTTTCTTCCATGCATATTCTGCAGCCATATCATAGGCATCAATTTGAAAAGCAGAAATAATTTGGCTTTTTTGTTTAGCCGTTAAATAATGTGCGTATGGCACCACATCAGTTGGCTCTTTAGCTGAAGGTGGAATAGCAACTCCTAGGGGTGCCACCCATAATTCGTTATCCATGTGTCCAAATTTTCATGTTACCGTCTTGTGATTTAAAAAAACAAGACAAAAAAAGATTACTGTTTTGCATTGAAAGAAAAGCCTTAGACCGAGTCGCTCCGCTTATTTCCTGTCCTCCTTTTTCATATGCGTTTATCAAAAGACGATATGCTATCAGTTTACCTTTATTTGTAAAAACTGTTATACCGTCATGGTTCATCATAGCTTTTAAAATTGATGAATAAGATTTAAGGCTTACTGAAGCCTCATTGCTTTTACCGATTTCAGCGCCAATTATCAATTGTTCAAAATCTATTGGCAAAGGTAAATGGATACAATTAGTTTCTTGAGCAATTAACTTTGCTATGGAATCACCTGATTCATCAATGACAGCTATTAAATTACCATGCCCTATTCTTAACGCCTCTGCAATAGTTTTTTCAAAAAATGAACTAATCTGTTGATTATAGGTTTCTTCACATTTTTGAGAAATTGCTTTTGAAAGGGTAGTAATTTCATTAGTCACTTCAGTCGGGCTATTAAGTGTTAATGAAACTATTAATTTATTTTTAAGACCGCAAAGCTCTACAGTTTTCTGCCCAATATTTTTTAAATAAGCAATAGTGGAATCTTTATAATTCACTTTTAAATCTCCTACAGTTTGGTTATATAAAGACAAGCTCGTTTCTGTAATTTCTGCACTTACTAACCCATAATTGATTTTACCATTAGAAATTTCGATAAATATAACCCAACTATCAATTGCTAATGGCGCACATAATTTAATTACTTTTTTAAATTCATTTACATTTAAAATTCCTTCAGAAATTGGTAATCGCTTATTGGAAATTGTTCTAAAAAAGTCCAGACTGTTCGTAATAATAACTTCTGGAAAAAGAGCAATTCCTTCTTCATGATAATCTGATATTAAATTAATTACTTCTAAAATTCCTAATGCTGTAATCTCATCTTGTTGAAACTTTTCTTCAGCAAGAAACTTTTTAATAGATTCGAGAACATGACTCCGCAGAGATTGGGATTCAATTTTAATATCATTAGTCATATTCTATGCGAATTTGGGAATCAATATAGAGCTTTTATTTAAATTAATTATTAAGGCTATATAATATAGAAATAACTATCAGATAGGTTTTGAAATACTCGTTAGGAGTGATTTGTAAAAAACCAAACTACGATTGCCACAAGCAATCCAGCTATTGTCGCAGTTATTATTGAGTCCTTATTAATTTTCAACCAAGTCAATAGGGAAACTGCAATTTTGCGTTTTTGGAGCAATTCGGTAGGTTTACCCATTTCCTGTTGCAAAAATTTATAATAAAGTAGTTGCGCTACTCCAAACTTCAATTGTGCGATAACTGAAGTCCTAGCTTCTCCTGATTCTATAGGATATTTTGCTGCTTCAGGAGTATTGGCTTAAGTCAAAAGCACTGCTGCATTTTCTGAAAAAATGCAGCAGATTTTATCTTAAAATATACAGATCTAGCGCCAGGCTGCTACTTTTGGTTTTTTCTTTTCATACTCTTCAAATACTTGGTGAAAAACAATTTTAGTTTCATTTATTGCTTTTTCAATTTCTGTTTTATTAAACGATTTAAATTCAAAACTAGAGCTCTCTAAACTATATATACCTATTTGCAATTCTGACGAATCGCATTCTAGAATATTTGTTGCTAAATAATTCTGTATTAATGGAAATCGGAGTTCGGCTTGCCAATCTATATTTTTTTCTAATGGGAAATACGAATAAAAGCTAGTTTTATTTTTTACAATCCATGATGTATAGCCAGATAGTTTTACTTCTGGTAAAATATCCCACTGCATAAATTTCTTTGAGTCAACAAATTCAAATTGCATCCTTTTATATTCATTACAATATTTAGGTAGATGTTTTAACAAACCCGTTTGTCTATTTTTATTTTTAACATTGTCATTGAATGTTAGAAATAAATTTTCCAATTTCAAGATTCCTTGGCTTATAGTTAATTCTTCAGAATGTATTGATTTAGCTATTCTCTGCCAATAAGAAAACATTCCTTGTGAACCTCCTTTTTTTAATTTATCTTCAGTTGCTAAGAGTTGAGCGTAAGCAATGGGATTTTTTCTGATTTGTTCTAACATAGAACATTGTATGCGAATCATATGTATTTTAATTTAGTGTATTAAAGTGGTTGTTATACTTTATTAAATAAAACAACGTTAAAGAAAGTATGCCATGTGCATGGCATGAAGATTGTTTGAAATGAAGAGAGGTAATGATGAGGAGGGAAAATAGCTAAAATAAAAAATGAAACTTATGATGTTTCTCTTATTTTCGCAAAAAATTTAAACTACTTGCGGAAAAGGTCGGCATCATGCGATGCCAGGCTCCACACCTTTCTTTTTCCGTTTTAAGTTAAGCCCTAAAAGCAAATGCTTTTGGGGTTTTCCTTTTCATTACCAGCATGGTTAACTGCTGTCTATAAATGGGATAAATAATGTCATTATTAGTGTATTACGTTTATGTTAATCCAATTATTTTTTTAGGGTCTGCTACTGGTAAAATAACTGCGTTCAGAGGTGTTCCTTGTGTTCGTAAATAGATAATTCCTCTAATAGTTGAGTAGGCTATACTTGCGACAGTGCTAAGTAATAACCAGTCTAACTCTGGTGTTTTGTCTTCTGTATTTAAACCTATGAAATCATCCATGTTTTCAATCTTAAAAATTAATTCATGTGTATATGAACCTTTTGCATTCAACTCCTCACCTTTTGAATTAAGACCCGTAATATCTATTGTTAATACAAGTCCGATTATCTTTTCTTTTTCTGAGAAACCACTTTCTAAATTAAAATTGAATTTATGGTTTTTAACATTTTTACTATCAATTTTAGAGTCAGTACTTATGTTACCACTAATAGTTTTAATGGTGAGTATATGTATCTTTTCTGGTTCTATTCTCCTGTTGGGATTCATATTAATTTATGCCGATTTTTAATTTAATTATGAAGCAGTTGCATAATCCTGTTTTATAGAATCGATTTGTTTTGTTTCTATACAGTTTTGATAATTTCTAATATTTAGTATTTTGCATTCTTTTGGATATTTAAATTTAGAAGAAGGAATGATCGCTTCTTGAATTTGACCACTTTGTTTGTTAGTCATCAATACATCATAACTTCTATGATGCGGCGTACATATAATGCTTGTACCTAAGGCCGCTTCAATTTTTGAAATAGACCTTAAAGTATAATTGTGCAATCCCCCTAACCATTTACTAATTTCTGCTTCTGTTTTACCCATTGCATCAGCCAACTCTTTTTGCTTCATCCCTTTTTCTTCTAGTAGAAGAAATATATACTCGGCAATTTCTAAAGATTTGTCTACGAATATTTTACTTGCTAACTCCATTTCATCAATAGTTGTTAAAAACTCTTGAGTTTCTTCTGGAATCAATTTTTTCTTATTCTTAATCATGGCTCTGTATTTTAGTTTGGGTTTATATTATTAATTCGAAATCATTATCAAGTTCTATTTCTTTAGATTCAAGATTTATTTCAATAAAACCGTCTAGTATTGCATTATTAATTTTATTAGATAACATCCTTACATTATTAAAATGAGGAAAGCAATTAGGACAGTCTTGAACTTTTAAACTTGTCTTTCTTCCACCATTTAATAAGATTACTGTGCTAGTAGTTAATCTTATACAATACAATCTCAAACCATAATCATTGAAGGCTTTGCTTTCAATAAACTGATGATATGGTGGTGGTAGACGTTCTGCTGAATCCTCATCCTTGAAATGTCTATTAGAAGCTCCATAAATTTGTCCAATTCTTTGAACATATCTGTTAAGTTCTGCTAATTCAAATCTATCCTTATCATTATTCATGCGGGATTGGAAGTCCTTAAATTCAGAAAGGTCTTTATTTTCGAACTGTACAGTATAATAATGCACCTTTTCGAATTGTAAGGATAGTAATGGTATTATCTTAACAATCAACTTAACTTATAAGTTAAGAACAAAAGTAGGGCCATTTTTTGGGTTCTCCAACATTTATTTCTTACGAATAGTAATTTAGACGTATAAATAGGATCAGAATGCGCCATTAATATATATTTTGTAAATTATAGAATCAATTATAATCTTTATATGATTCGTAGGTTTGTTGGTAAAATATCAGGAGAAAATCCAGAAGAAGGCATTCGCATTATAATTGCTAAAATGTTAAACACTCACCCTTCGTTGATTAGCCTTTCTGATGAAGACTTTGCTCAAATAAAGGAAATGGACAATCAGATTTTAAAAATAAAAGAGCTGATAAATCCTTTTTATGATAGCCTGAAAAATAAGAATACTAAGGAAAGCAATAAAAAGTTGCTTGAACTTATTGATTTGGGTAAATTTCTCTACTTTTTAAATCAAGATATTAGAGTGGTTGAATGTGAAGAACAACCTGATTTTATTATCGAATGTAAGAGTGAATCGATTGGTGTTGAGCTTACGGGAATTTATGATGATACTGTAGTCGCTGAAATTAAAACGATAAGAAAAATATTTAAAAAATGTGAGCAGACGATAGCTAAAAGAAGCTCGACTTTAAAGGGTCTTTTTAATGTTATCATTATTCCAGATAAAATCAGAGAAAAACTAACTACTAAACGGGAACAACTCATTAATTCTATATGTGAGTGTATTCTTGCCATGGCAAACAATAAGCATATCCCCAAGCCCGATTTTATTGAGGATATTCTTTGGAATCAACATTCCACATTGGAATTAACCTTATGGGAAAACTATTGGCTAGCGGATTTAAGCACGGATACACTCCTACAAACGATTATGAAAAAGGAAGAAAAAATCACCGTGTACAAAGCTACTAAAAACATAAATAAATGTTGGTTGCTCATTGTTATTGATGGAGCAAGTTCAATATCAAGCTTCAATATTAACTTAGACAGTTTGCCCAATCATTTAACAGCGTTTGACAGAATTTTTATTTTTGATTCTTTCAAAGGAGTAATTATTAATGGTCAAGTTAATCCGTAATGAAGTGGAACAATTTGTGAAACAACTTATTGCAGTCTAATGCAACAAATTACAAAAGAACAAAAAAGCCAAATAAAGGCATTATCGAAAACATTTACAGACAAAACTCTTGGTAATTCCATGCTAAGGGGTAATTGTTTTACTGTATGTTATCCTTTATCAATTCATTTACATAATAACGGTTTTAGGAATTCCTTAGTAGCAGGAAAGTATAATGATATAAATTATATCAATACTCCTCATTATTGGATAAAACTCGAAGATTATAGTAAAATTATTGTCGACCCCACAATAAAGCAATTCGATGAAAATACCGATGCCATTTATGTAGATATAAAACCAAGAACTCATACTGTCCATAGTGTCTTAGATAAAGAGCAAATTGAGGGAATTCGAGGGTTTTGGATAGAGAGATTGCTCAATAATGGAGCTGCCTATGTTGATACTATGAAAAAACCACCTCAAGGATTATATAAGATAGATTCTTTATTGCGTATAAATTTAACCGCCGCAAGCATAATTCTTACAGAGACTAAACAAATGAGTCTATTGAAAGGATTCAGTAAACCGTTTTTATATGATGAATATTGTGAGGATATAAATAAAATTATCCAAAAGAATTGGTTAGAACATAGGAATTTGATAGAAAGCCTGCTTTCTGACTTCCTGTCAACTGCTTAAAGTACCATTCACTTTTAAGTAAATCCCTAGCTGATAAATCTTAATTAAGTCAGTTATAAACTGGTTAGATATTGAACTACTCCTCGCTACAAATAATTATCCCCTGCAGTTGCAGGGGATTTTTTTATTCTTAAAACTTATTGTTAGTGGGGCTGGCATTAAAGCGATCGGCAACCAGCTAGGTAAGACAATACTTTTCGGTCCAAGAAAGTATATATATTTATGAGTTGTAGGCAACCTTATCCAACAGACTATTCCAAATGAAAGTTAACAAGACAGTAAAGTCGATATTAATAACATTGTTTGTGGGACTTTTATGCTTTTTCGGTTTTATATACTACACATTTTCCTCGTTTGATTTTTGTGACGGGAAAATTTATTCCAAGGCTGATTTAATCAATAACTACAATTCAAAAAGGAAAGAAATTGAAGATTTGAAAAGGTACATCATTTCGGTAAGCAATGGTGAGCCTTGCAACATTGGCTATCAGAGAAGTTGCTTAGGTAAATATTATTATAATCTATTTGACAATTCAATTCCAGATAGTATGAAGTCCAAATACAATGACAGTTGTACTTATATTCTTTATAACGATAAACTTGTTTTAGAATATGGTGGTGGTGCAGTTGGCCCACAATGTTTTCCAACACAATAACAATAAGACAAAGAAAGGCTACCTACAACATTGGGATTGGCAATAGCTAGACAGGCGAATATTTTATCTCACTAAAAACGCTCCTTCCTGATTCTCTGATAAATTTTAAAGTTGTTCTAATCCACATCCCTTGATAAGTATTTCTTTATAAGCCAAAGTGCTAAAGCTATCTTAGTACCCAATCAATTCTCAACTTAAATACCTCCAATGTTAAAGCCTTTCATTTTTATAAAACAAGTTTGCTACAAAAGAATAGTTTTTGCAACTCTATTTATTTGCTCATTGCATTTTTCTTATGCTCAAACATGGCAGGCGGCAGGTCCCGATGATTTTGCTCAACCTTGTTACAATGTTAATTCCAATTACTCATCTACTGCAATAGATGCTAACGGTAATATATACATAGCTTATACAGACGGTGGTTATAGCAATAAACTAACCGTATCAAAATACAATGGCTCCGCCTGGGCAATAGTAGGTAGCGAAGGGTTTTCTTCTTCGGGCAGTAACAATAATATTTCCTTGGCACTGGATAAAACCGGCGTTCCTTATGTAGCCTATAGCGATAATGGTAATAGCAGTAAAACTACTGTAATGAAATACAATGGCAGCAGTTGGGTAATAGTAGGCAGTGCAGGATTTTCGGCACACCAGGCTTCTTATATCTCATTAGCTTTTGATACCACCAGTAATACCCCTTATGTAGGGTATTGCGAAGATGATTACAAGGCTACCGTAATGAAATTTAGCAGTGGCAGCTGGACAACAGTAGGTAGTGCAAATTTTTCGGATGATCAGGCATCTTACATAGCGGTTGCTGTAGCAAAAGACGGTACTCCTTACATTGCCTACCAGGATGGAAATGCGTCTTATGGATCCACAGTAAAGAAGTTTAGCAGTGGTAGTTGGACAACAGTGGGTAGCGAAGGATTTTCCGGAAGCGAAGCAGATTTTATTTCGATGGCTATTGATAATAACAATAATCCTTATGTTGCTTTTTGGGATGCCAATGCTGACGGCAAAGCCACTGTAATGAAGTACAGCAGCGGCACTTGGACAACAGTAGGTGCGCAAGGTTTTACTTCATACTCTGTGGGTGGCTATACTACCTTGGCAATTGATAAAAACAATAATCTTTATATGGGATATAATGATGAAGAAAATGGTTTTAAGGCTACCGTAATGAAATACAATAGCAGCTCATGGTCCGTTCTTGGTACTGCCGGCTTTAGCGTAGGTGGAGTAGATTATCCTTCAGTAGCAATAGATCCCGGTAACAATGTTTATATCGGGTATATTGATGAAGGATATAATAACAAGGCAGTAGTAAAAAAATTCACATTCGGCACTTGGAATACAACGGTTGGCGCATTACCACCCATTTCTGCCGGTAATGTATTTTCACGGATATCACCGGCGGTGGATAAGAACGGCAATATTTATGTTGCATACGAGGATGCATATTTTAACCGAAAGTTGACCGTACAGAAATATAGTAATGGTGTTTGGTCAGTTGTTGGTGTGCCCGGGTTTACAAGCGCATCAATTGATTATCCTTCCATCAAAATAAGTAATGACAACACGCCTTACGTAATATATGATGATGGAGGCAATGGCAACAAAACTACAGTGGCAAAATTTGATGGCACCAGTTGGTCAACAGTTGGCACTGCTGGTTTTACACCGGGCCAGGCTTATTATGAATCTTTAGCAATAGCCTCCGACAATACCTTATATGTTGCTTTTGGAGATGCCGCCCATAGCAATAAAGGCACTGTAATGAAATATAATGGCAGCACCTGGTCGGTTGTAGGCACAGCTAATTTTACTGCCGGAGCCGCTTATGCTACTTGTATAGCTGTTGACACTATTAATGGAAATACCCCTTATATCGGGTACCAGGATGCGGGTAACGGAAATAAACTTACCGTAATGAAATATAATGGCACCAATTGGGTGCCCGTTGGCGGTACCGCTGTTTCACCCAATGCAACAGGATGGGGAACATTTATCCTGGCAAACGACAGCATACCTTATGCTGCTTTCCAGGATGGCGTTTCGGGTAAGCTTACTGTAATGAAATACAGCGGAGGAAGCTGGTCAATAGTTGGCGCACAAGGCTTTTCAACGGGTGCTGCTACCTATATTTCACTGGCAGTAGATGCCGGCGGAACTCCTTTTGTTTCTTATGTAGATGCCGCCAATGGAAATAAAGCTACGGTAATGAAATACAACGGAACCAACTGGATTACTGTTGGAAGTGCCGGGCTCTCGGCAGGCACCGTTGACATTACATCGATAGCATTGGATAATAGCAGCACTCCTTATGTTTTTTATAATTCAGGTGGATTTTTTGCCAAGAAAGTCAGCTCTGTAATACTTCCGTTAACATGGGTTTCTTTTAATGCATCAGTAGCCGATCAAAAAAATGTATCGTTGGCATGGGATATTTCACAGCAAGAAAACATACATAGCTATACTGTACAATATAGTACCGATGGTAAAAGCTGGAAGAATTTATCTACAATAACTGCAACAGTAGCCGAGGATTATACTTACCTGCATACTTCTCCGGCGCAAGGATTAAACTATTATCGCATTATAGCAACAGGTAAAGACGGCAGCATTAAATACAGCACTATACAAGCTGTAGCATTGAATACATTAAAAACGGATATTGATTTGATAAGCAGTAATCCTATAACCAATAATATATTGCAGCTACAAGTAAATGCACCATCAGCAATAACGCTCATGAATATAAACGGGCAAATTCTTTTACATACACAATTGTCAGTGGGACTGCAATCCATTAATGTAAGCAAGTATGCAAAAGGGGTTTATATGCTGAGGTCAATTAACGGTTATAAAAAGATAGTCATCAACTAATCGATTTAAAAACAACTTAGGCTTAACCGGGATCAACAAAAGGTGCTTATGCAATAAAAATCATTAGCGCTGATGGCGGATCGACGAACACCGCTTCGTTTATTAAATAAACAACAACCTGCTCTTCTTATTAAATAATTTCCTCTGCAGCTGCAGGGGATTTTTTATGTGCAATTTTTATTACTTGCTTCAGGTATCATTCAACCATATAAAAAACTACTTGACATTTCATCGGTATTTTACACATCTCCCTCCTTCCTATTACTCCAAGCCTTTACATTTGGCTAAACAAATTTCTTTAACCGTATTTTCTAATTTTTAAAAACTATAGTACCATGATCACCAATTTAAACAACGTACATTTTACCCAGCAGGAAAAGGACACTATGAATCAACATTGGGCTGCCATCCGCCAGATACTTGAAACCAAAAAGAAAAATCTTACTCCTGAAGAACGAAAGAAATATGGCAGTGTTGCCGAGCAAAACAAGCTGGTAGTAATGAAAATACTGGAATACGATGAAAACCAGCCACATCTTAATTGCCCGGAAGTGGATTATGTAGAAACCAGGGCTGATTGGGAGGACAGAACCTTTGCTGCAAAATTTATAAGCAATATGGCAGAAGGTACTTTGATATTTGATAATATCCGTATTACGCATGATTATGATGCTTACAATGCTGCCCGTACAGATTACAATTATGTAAAGTACCGTATGGAAACAGGAGATGCAGGTGCCGGCTGGGAAACTAAGTATAATGATCTATTACCATTCTTTAAAACAAATAATAATAGCGGCGATGGTGATACGCCTGATACACCTGCTGATAATACCTGAGGTTTCATAGGTGTTTTTTATTGTATGCCCGTTTTTATAACGGGCATTTTTATTTAATTCAGTTATTATCATCCTGTTATAGGTAGGGGGAATACGTGCAACACCTATGGAGAATAGGTTGCTGCTGCATGACGATACGGTATTGAAATAGTGGGGCATACATCACAAAGTGGTGGCACATACATTGTATACAGGTGGCTATTATCTTATTCATGTAATACGCACCTCTGAATGATGTATGGATACCCTGTTGGGTAAGTGGTGAGCAATAGGTTGTTTAAAGATGAGGAATAGGCAAAATATGGAATCGCATATACTTTACAACGTATGCTTATTGAGTTGATCATGGAATCGACATTACTTCCGGATGTATGGAGCACTATTTCCGGATGTATGAACCATCACTTCAAGAAATAATGTAGCTTTTATATAGATTACAAAGGAATAAGTATAACCAGGATATCCTAACCCGTTAGTTGTTGTCTTTAAATCCATCTTTTCCACGTTATGAGGATAATATTTTACCCTAATAATTAATTATTATTCAGAGATTGCTTTGATAAAAGTCAAGCTTATCCCAATAACAAACGAAAAACAAACCAAAACACTCTCTGCAAATGAAAAACTTTATTGCCCGGTTATCTGCTATCATGGCATCGTTATTATTATTGGTTACAAGCACCACATTTTCCCAAAGCTGCGGCATCCTTAGCGGTACAATACCTATAGGACCAACAGCACCTGCATCACCCGCAGGGTTTGCTACGCTTACAGCCGCATCAACCTATATTAATACCAATGGTATAGGAGGTAAAACCATATTGGAATTACAGAGTGATTATGTTAGCACCGGCGAAACATTCCCTATTACCTTCTCCACGAATAGCTGTATTACGGCTTCCAAAACATTAACCATACGCCCCGCTGCCGGTGCAACAGGATTGATTATCTCCGGCAGTGGTAGTACTACTAATATAATAGCCCTTAATGGCATTCAGTATTTAACTATTGACGGGCGGGCCGGCGGTACAGGCAGCACGTCACAATTAACGCTTACAAGTACAGCATCAACTGGTACCATTATCCGCTTCACTAATGATGCAAGTAATAATAAGATCACTTATTGTGAGCTAAAAGGGGGAAGTACCCAAATTTCAGGCTCCTCCATATCAAACGGTGTTGTTTTCTTTGGTACGGCCAATGCTTCTACCCTTGCCGGCAATGATAACGATACTATTTCTTATTGTAATATACACTCGTCCTCATCAACACTCGGCTACTGTATTGTTTCGTATGGATCAACAGGTACCATTGCCGGCTATAATGATAATGACGTTATTGACAATTGCAATATCTACGATTTCGGCAAAAGCAAGGATCCGGTTGCAGGCATCCAATTAAATACCGGCAGCAATGCCTGGAAGATTACCAATAATAGTTTTTATCAAACAGCATCCAGAGCAGCGAGTTCTACTCAACTAGCCGCTGCTATCTCCATTCTCCAAAGTGCCGGCAATGATAGTACGGGGAGTGGTTTTATTATTACCGGTAATTATATTGGTGGTAGCGCACCCCATGCCGGAAGCACTGCGTATACACATACTGGAATCGCTACATTTACCGGTATAGATGTTACTACCGGCATAGGCGATACCAATTATATTGCAAACAATATAATTACGAATATTAGTTTTACCACAAACAGTACTTCCAATACTGCTTTTGTAGGCATTAACCTTACCAGCGGGCATTTTAATTGCATTGCCAATAAGATAGGCTCAGATACTTCAACCGGGGCTATAAAATTTACAGGTGGCAGCCTGGGTGGTTTAATGGGGATAAGGACTAATAATGCCGCCAGTACCAACAATACCATTAATATCACCCAAAATGTTATTAGCGGTATTACGGTAAATGGTTCAAATATTAATAATGCACCACAATTTTCCGGGGTTTTTGTAGCCGGTGGTGCAAGAGTGAATGTGATGGCAGATACCATTGGCAGTGCTACCATAGCCAACAGCATTAATGCGGCAACAGCTTCTACTCCAAGTGTTTCACAAGGTATTTTAGGAATTGCTGTAAGCATCGGTACCGCTATTTCTATTACCGATAATTTGATAGCTAATATAAATAACAACTATGCAGGTGCCGGCGGTGCAGCTATGAGAGGTATTTACGTTACCAATTCCGCTGCTACTATTTCCAATAACACTATTTATAATTTATCTACTGCATCCCAGTCAACCGGGAGTGGGAATGGCACTACCTTAACTGGAATATCTGTTCCTTCCACCGCAGGCTTTCTTTAACTGCTGCTGATACCAATGCCGTTATTACAGGTATTTATGTTGGAAGCGGCACGGCTAATTTTATAAACAATATGATTAGTTTGGGTGCTGATAGCGCCGGCAATGATATTACTACCGGGCTTCAATTAAGAGGAATAACCAAAGCCGTTACTTATGCTAATAATTTCTATAATAATAGCGTGTACATTGGTGGTGGTGCGGCAATAGGCGGAGTACAAAACACGGCTGCTTTTACAAGAGCAACTGCTGCTACTGCCAGTCCTAATGATTCGGTGGTGAATAATATTTTTGTAAACGCCCGCTCTAATAATACTGCTACAGGAAAACATTATGCAGCCACGTTTTACAGCGGCAATGGTTTTCTTACATTAAGCAACAACCTATATTATGCCAATGGTACCGGTGGTGTATTTGGTAATGATGGTACGTCAGATGTAACTACCTATAGTGATGGCTGGGTTGGTAGTGATGTAAATAGTGTATACGGCGATCCTAAATTTAAAACACCTGTGGGAGATGCCGGCACCATAGACCTTCACATTCTTTCAGGAACTTCCGCTGCATATAGTAAAGGAATTGTATTGGCTGGCGTAACAGATGATATTGACGGAGATGCAAGAAGTCTTGCTGGTCCGAGTATTGGTGCAGATGAGTTCAGCGGTATTATATTGCCTGTAACCATCCTTAGTTTCAACGGGCAAAAACAAGCCAACAGTAATCTTCTTTATTGGTCAACTGCTGCAGAAATAAATAATAAAGGATTTGAAGTACAACATAGCAGGGATGGAATTGTATTCAGTGATCTGCATTTCATTACTTCCAAAGCACAAAACAATAATTCTTTATTTAATTATAGTGATGTAGATGCGCATCCTTTTGCAGGAGATAATTATTATCGCTTAAAACAGCTCAATGCTGATAATAGTATCAGCTATAGCAAAACAGTTTTAATAAAAGGGGATGAAATTGCCAACAAGATCATTGTCTATCCAAACCCTGCCAGTAGCTTATTGAATGTAGTTATTGTATCTCAACAAAACAGTACTATATCAATACAAATAAATGACATGAATGGCAAGAGGGTGCTATTGAGTAATGCAGCATTAAGAACAGGTAACAATACTATTCCATTAGATGTAAGTCATCTTGCAAAAGGTGCTTATGCAATTAAAGTAATCAATGCAGATGGAAGCTTAGTGAACAGAGGCTCGTTTATTAAATAGCAGTTAGGATACTCTTAATAAAAAAATCCTCTGCAATGCAGAGGATTTTTTTATGCTTCTATTAATTTTTTCTCTTCGCTAATATCCGTTACCACGCTGATCACCTCTGTAACAAATCCCCTGTTATCTTTTATAGGTATTGAAGCCACACGAGTCCATATCTCACAACCATCTTCCTGGATATACAACATTTCTATTCCGGGTAAAACAGTCTCTCCTCTTATGGCTCTGTTACTTGGAAAATCTTTTGGTTCAATGGGTCTTCCATCTGCACGAAAAGCTTTCCAGCGTTTAATGGTTTCTTTATCTCTTGACGGAATAATACCATTCGGCATAAAACGCCGCATCTCTTTATTGGAGAGCGATATATTGCCCATGATATCGATCACGGCAATACCGGCATTCAAACTTTGAAAGATATTATACAATCGGGCTTCGCTTTTGTGTAAGGCTTCATTGATCTTTATTTTTTCAATCGCAAAATAAATTTTGTCTGCAGTTTCTTCAATCAATGCAACTTCTTCCTTTGTCCAGTTACGAGGTTCTGCATTATGAACGCCGAAGCTTGCTACTACCTTGTCTTGTTTTGCAATTGCATAAGAAACATATGCAGCAATGCCGGCAGCCTGGTAATCGTTCTTTTCTGTTTCAGTAATTTTTGATGAAGAAAGAATATCCGTTTCAAATATTGCAGCATCATTCAAATTCGCAACAGGTATCTTTTCATTAAATGCATCTTTGGGATAATAACCTGCTAAAGAAGAAACTCCATTTCTATAATCCTGGTTAATTATTATTTCATCATCATTTACTTCAGCATAAATAACACGGCTTACTTTAAGGAACTCTCCCAACAATCTGCATCCCTCTGACTGAATTTGATTAACGTCTGTTAATGCGTTTAAGGTATTGCACAATCGTTGTAAAAAAGCTTTTTGTACTTCGTGTTCAGTATTGATAGTCTTAACTTCTTTATTAATTACAACAGGAGTTTTTTCAACAACAGGTTTTATTAAAGATGGAGCTTGCTTGTTATTATTCTTCCTCGCATAAGATTGCTGTACAAACAAATGCAAAAACCAACCGCATAAGATGCCTGCTGCCATTAGCGCTATTATCAGAATAATATCCAAGTCAATTCTTTTGTTGAAATAATTTCTGCGAGAGATTCAAACACTGCAATTCTTCGCACGTTTATCTTAAATAAAAATAAGTCAGTTTGTGCAGGTTCTTTTAGTATGCTAAAGAAAGATGTCCACTATGAATGTGGATATTTATGAGAGCTTACAAATACCATTTCACCATTTGCCGCCAGTAGCGGGACCGGTGCGCTTCTCCATCCCAGTGAAACCACTCGTGCTTGATGTTTTTATCCAAAAAGGTTTTACTTAAATGTTCATTATTATAAAAGAAGGGATCTTCCTTGCCAACTGCAATAGTTATGTTTAGCTTACGGATGTCTGACAATATTTTAGGGTCTGTAAGGTTTGGCAAATAACGGGAAGGCATATTGTAATAGATATTTTCATCTACATAGCCATTGAACAGATCAGGAAAACACTGAGAAGACAAAGTAAGATCGTAGCGGGCACTCATGCTTACCACTTTAGAAAACTCTGAAGGATGTTTCATTGCTATATTCATTGCATGATAACCACCCAGGCTGCAACCGGCAACAATTACATCCGATGAGCTGCTGATACGTTTTGCAAAAGGCAATACTTCATACAATATATAAGATTCGTAATCGAGGTAGCGTTTTATTTTATAAGAAGGATGTGCATCGGAATAAAAACTTTCTGCATCCGTGCTATCTACACAAACAACCTGTAATAAGCCAGATTCAATTTTTGATTTAAGCGCTTCGATTATTTTCCAGTTCTCATAATCGTAAAAGCGTGCGGTTCTGGTAGGGAAAAATATAACCGGCGGACCTGCATGCCCGAACAGCAACAGCTCCATGTCTCTGCCTAATGACGGACTATACCATTTCAAGTATTGTCTTTTCATTTGCTTGCAAGTGACAGAAAAAAAAGACATCCCTGAATATTTTTATATTATTGAATCTTTAAGAATCGTGGCTAAATGTTTTTGCAGAATACTCTTCCACACGTCATACCCTTTTACGCTCAAATGCAAACCATCTGTATCAAACAAATCTTGTACCGGCATACCCTCCGGCGTTAGCATGCTATCAAAAATGTTCACATAATAATAATATGAGGAATTGTTTTTGATATATGTTTTGATCAATTGGTTGGTAGTACGAATGGAATCAATGATATCCCAGCGGGCAATGCTTGGCTTGATCGAAATAAAAGAAAATGGTACTCCGGGAAAATCTCTTTGCAGAGAGCAAACAAACTGTTCAAAAAAGATGAATACTTCTTCCGGGCTTCTGCCATCACCTAAGTCATTGTCGCCAGCATAAAATACAATATGCTTGGGATTGAATGGTTTTAATAGTCTGTCAAAAAACCAATCGCATGCGGCCAATGTAGAGCCACCAAATCCTAAATTAATGGGTCGATACTCTTTGAAATCTTCATATAATGTATTCCATAAACGAATAGAAGAGCTGCCGTAAAAAATTGTTTCCGGTTCATAAGCTAACTTCCCTCTCTGTAGCTCGGCGCCCTTAACATCTTCTTCGTACCAAATCATAAATGCATTGTTCTGTTAAACAGCGAAGATAAAACATTGAGTTACACAGCTTGCAGCATAAACAGGTATGTGGATTATTTTCTGAAAACTTATGCCACATTATCTTATCTATACAATTACTTAGTGAGCAATTTCTTTTTAAAAAACCTTGTAAACCTGCTGTTGGTAGGATAAGTTCTATTGGGGGTCATATTATTAAACAGCAATGCTGTTATAAAAAGAATAAGCGTTCCTGTAAGAACCGGGGAAAGAACATAGAGATACCCCAATGATTTTATTTTTTCTGTTCCTATAATTGCTATTAATGCTGTTGCGCCACCGGGCGGATGAAGCGTTTTTGTTATCTGCATTAAAACTATTGCCAATGATACTGCCAACGGTGCCGATAGCCAGATAATAGTTGGACATAATTTGAATACGGTAACGCCGGTAATAGCAGATACTAAATGTCCTCCTATTAAATTACGTGGTTGTGCCAACGGGCTTTGAATAGCGCCGTAAATTAAAACACTGGATGCGCCAAAAGATCCAATGAGAAAGACATTTTCAAGAGTAGGTAAAAATTGAGAATGAAGAAAAGCAATTAAACCAATTCCAAAGAAAGCGCCGACAAAAGACCAAAAGTGCTCTCTATAATCAACTAATGTCTCTTTATAAATTACATATTTTGAGATCCGGATAGTTCGTTTTATTCTCTTTTTCATTTGTTATTTCTGCAAAAGTAGTCTTACAAATTATGTAAACGTAAAATAAAATTTACAGCTACTTTTCACCCTTAACATCAGCAAGTTTTTTTAATCTTTGCATTACGTTTTGCACCATTGCATCACAATACACAAGGTTAAATTCATAGATCTCTTCTGCTTTATACGATCTTTCTATTTCTTTACGCAATATGGTTTTGGCACGATTAAGCCGTGTTTTTACATTTGATTCACTGATGCTCAAAAGCTCTGCTGTCTCCTTAACAGAAAACCCATTTATTTCCCTAAGAGAAAAAACCATCCTGTAATCAACATTTAATTCATGCAATGCATTTTCAATAACAGCACCTAGCTCTTTAGTTATAATGGAGCGATAAGCAAGATTATTTTGATTGTTTGAATACATGGGAATTGAATTATCATTAATGTCAGCAGGCATCTCATTTTTAAAAGTGAATTTCTGCCTTTTATGAAAACAGTTATTCAACATTATCCTGCTTGTCCACGTTTTAAATGATGAACGACCTTCAAACTCAGAAAGATTACGATATGCATCTACAAATGTATCCTGCATCAGGTCCTGTGTATCTTCATGCGTATAGCCGTAACTTCTGCCTATTTTATAAAGAACAGGGTTATTCCTTCGAATAAGGACCTCAAACAAACCCAGCTCTCCATCAAGCACCCGCTTTATGATCTCAATATCTGAATATTGCTCCATTGCATCTTTCATCAATGAATAAATTATAGTACAAATTTAGATAGTTGCGCTAATGAATAAGCACTAATGGCCATTACAAGGTCTCTAACAGCAACATCTAAAAAATGCCCGCTTGCAAGCAATGTCAGCGCAATCAAAGTAAGCCATGCTGCTACGATCAATGCTCCAACAGCAGCTTTACGAAAAACAATAACGCCTGCAATAATCTCAATAACGCCTACTATCATCATAAATACATGAGGCGAAAATGGCAAGATACCTGTAATGTTTGGATTTAAATATTGCTCCCAGTTGGTTAATATATTAGTGAACTTATCAAGCCCCGCAACGATCGGCACAACACTGAATGTTATCCTCAATAAATTATACGTAGGCAGCATTGCCTGGTTTGAACGAATATTTTCCATTGTTTTAGTTTTTATACTTAAATAGAGTAACCGATGGCTAAAAAGGTTACAGGAAGAACAGATTTTTTACTTCTATTTTAAATCCTGAACTTATAAAGAACAAGAAAACCCCTGTTCTTTAAAAGCTTTTTACCTCGTGGCAACCAATTTTTAAAGTATTCCGTTAAATAACCAGACATAAAAGTGATTTTCAGGCATAACACCATTAATTTCGCGGAAATTTTGAAAACAGATAGCTTATATCGTCAATTCATTGCATGCATATTTTTTGCAGCGCTTTTTATGCAAAGCTTTAGCGGCATAATGGTTATGGCTGATTACCTAACGAATACGAACAGCTATGCCAAGACTTGTATAAACAAAGCAAATCCTAAAATGCATTGTAACGGCAAATGCCAGATGATGCGAAAACTGCAACAGGAAGAACGTAACAAAAACGCCGACAATCAATCTGAAAACAAGAACAATGATATTGTTCTTTCTTCCAGATCTTTCTTTCCTGTATTACCTGCAGTAAAGTTTATCAACAACGATAAAATAAAATATCCTTTTCTTTCTGTAAATAAAGAAAGAAAAATGCCCCGCTCCTTTTTTCATCCTCCGGGAATGTTGAGTTAATTCAACATTATTACTGCATAGTAACTATAACTATGCTACTTCAACAACAGCAATAACAATAAAGGATGCCCGTTAAAGGCATACTGCTTTGTGCTTGAGTATTCATAAATATCTCAATCATAATTACTGCATCCTTTATAAACACCGGTTAATGAAAAAATTATTATTACTACTTGTAGTTACCATTGCTACAGCTACAGGTTATTCTCAAAATAGCATTAAAGGAAAGATTACCGATAAAGAGACAGGTGCTCCTTTGCAAGGCGCCACTGTTATTGTTACAGGAACAAAAACATCCACACAAACTATTGCCAATGGCGAGTTTGACATTAATAGTGAAAATGATATTCGATCAATCACTATATCCAACATTGGATACGAGCCACAGGAATTAACCATCACTAAAAAAACAGATTTCATTAATATCGAACTGGCATCAACCGTTACTAACCTTTCTTCCGTTACTGTTACAGGTTACGAAACCAATCGCAAGCTGTCTGAAACAGCAGGTTCTATCGGCTTATTAAAAGCAGCCGATATTCAACGAGGAAATAATATTGATATTCTTTCTGCTGTAAATACCGTACCCGGTGTAAAGATGGAAACCGCTGCACAAGGTGATTTCAGGATCTCTATTAGAGGTAGTGTTATCAGTGACCCATGGGGAATACGAAATGTAAAATTATACTGGAATGACATTCCGCTTTCCTCACCTGATGGTACAGCATCGCATGGTGTTGATGTTGACCCGGTGATGTTAGGCAGCATTGAAATTTTAAAAGGACCGTCTGCAAGCTTGTATGGCTCGGGCAACGGCGGAGTAATACTTTTTAAAAGTGATAAAGCTGCTTATGGACAAAACGAACTGGAAACAGGCTACACCGGCGGCTCTTATGGATTAAGTCGCTTTACAACTACTTATAAAACAGCAGGAAGTAATTTTAATGTAGCTGCTAATGTGGTAAGTCAACGTTACGATGGTTACAGAGAAAATGAGTGGGCAAAAAAAGATGCAGTAAACATTTTTGCGCAGGTTTTTCCTGATGAAAAGAGAACAGTAAACTTTTTAGTGAATCATGCAACAGGTGGCTTTGGTATTGCGGGAGCGCTTGACAGCGCTGAGCTTGCACAGGATCCCAAGAAAGCAGTACAGTTTTGTAAAGACAACAAAACATCGGTAAAAAAATATGATTATACGATACTTGGCGTTTCGCAGGTGTATCGTTTTTCAGATAAGTTTCAAAATACAACAGGCGCTTATGGTTCTTTCCAAACATTGGATCATCCTTATGGAGAAAGCGTTTCTTACAATGGTTATTTAAAAGAAAGCACCGGAGGATATGGCGCCCGAACAAAATTTGTTTTTTCACCAGCCTTTGGCAATGTGAAAGCACGTTTTACATTGGGTGATGAATACCAATACCAGCACCAGTTTGATAATACATTTCAAATCACCAACGATTCTGCAGGTACTTGGCCGGAAACGGGCAAGCTCACACAAAATATGATCATGATGTCTACTTCTAATATCATTTTTGCGCAGGCCGATTTCGATCTTCCTCATAAGATATTTCTTACGTTGGGAGCCAGCTATAATAAACTCTCTTACGATATAACAGACCTGTTGCAGGACTCAGGTCATACAAACTACACAGGTACTATAGACTTTGCTGCAAAGCTTTCTCCACGCATTGGATTGGTAAAACAAATTAACGAGAACCTAGCTGCACATGCAAGTATCAGTTATGGTTATTCTCCTCCACCATCCTGGGAGATAAATAATTTTGACGGCACACTCAATACTACTATCAAACCGGAAGATGGAGTAAACTATGAAGTTGGTGTAAGAGGGAGTTTATTAAAAGATAAGTTAAGCTATGATATATCAGCATACCAACTATTATTAACCAATGCCATTGTACCTGTGGCAACGCAGTATGGCACTACATCTTACAGGAACGCCGGTTCAACGGATCAGAAAGGAATTGAAGCATTGTTATCATACATCTTTACTAATGATAAAAGAAAAAACATTTCATTATTAAAGCCATGGATAAGCATTACAGCTAATAACTACAAATTTAAAACCTACCAGGTTGAAACATTTGACTGGAACACTTATAGTGTTGTAAAGGCTGATAATTCGGGAAAAGATGTTACCGGTGTAATTCCCTTTACATTTGTTGCAGGTGTTGACCTGGAGATGAAACAAGGTGTTTATTTTAATATCGTTTATTATTCTTATGCCAAAGCGCCAATGAACGATGCGAATACAGCTTACTCCAATGCGTATTCATTATTGAATGCAAAGTTGGGATATAAAAAAAGCATAGGCAGATTTGGAATAGATGTTTTTGCAGGAGTAAATAATGCATTGGATACAAAATACAGTTCGTTAATAAGTTTGAATGCAGATGCAAATGGTACGCCTGCTGCATGGTACAATCCTTCTCCCGGCATTAACTATTACGGAGGTATAAAACTTAAATACAATTTTATAAAATGAGAAAATATATTTTGCTGCTTGTAGCAAGTGTTTGGTTGTTGCAATCTTGCAATGAACATGTTGCAACGACAACAGAAACTACAAATACAATACAGCTTTCTTCTGCAACTAATAATGCAACCTGTGTTTATTTAACAACTGATGAAAAAAATAATCCTGTTATCAGCTGGTGTGAAACGGATTCAACCGGAAAGAAGTATTTTTTCTTTTGTTTCTTTGATACTTCTTCATCAAAGTTTTTATCCCCTATAAATATTCCGATAGACCAGCGGGCAGCCTTACACGAAGAAGGCATGCCCAAGATTGCTGTTAAAGGAGATGGAAGCATCGTAGCAGTGTATGAAGTGGAAGCATCTACAAAAGAAAATGAATGGGCAGGCTTTATAGCATTCATTCAAACTTCTGACAAAGGTAAAACCTGGACTGCGCCGCGTTGCATTCATGCGGATACTGCTGCCAATGGCAGCCATTCTTTTGCAAGCATTACACGTTTAAGCAATGGCGAAATTGGCGCTTGCTGGTTAGATGCTTCGACTAATAAATCAGGCAGACCTGTAAAGTTTGCCTCCGCTAATGGCAACAATGGTTTTACCAATGAAGTGTTGGTTGATTCCATTGCCTGTGAATGTTGCAGAACGGCTATCAGTTGTAATGCAAATAAGATAAGCATTGTTTATCGAGATATTATTAATGATTCGATAAGAGACATGTCAGTAAGCACTTCATCAGACAATGGAAAAACATTCAGCAATCCTGTATCTTTCAGTAAAGATGATTGGAATATTATGGCTTGTCCGCACAATGGCCCGGGTGTTGTAACTACTGCAAACGCAACGTATGCAACATGGTTTACAGGCGCTTCACAAAAAGGAGTGTATTATGGCGAATTGAATAACACCAATCAAACTGTTGTAAAAAAACAACTAAGCAGTAATGGAAGAAATATCCAATTATGCTTGACTGCTGACAACTCAAGACTTATTGCATATAATGAAATGATACAGGAAGGAGATTCTGTTTATTATAAAATTGTATTGGATAGAATTGATGGCGATAAGATCTTCACAAAAGATGCTACAGCTTCCAATATACATGCATCCTACCCTGTTATAAAAAGCTTTGCCAATAATAAAACAGTAGTAGCCTGGAAAAATAACCAGAAGATCTATTATACTATTATCAATGCTGATGAAATTAAAAAGCCTCTATAAACTATAGAGGCTTTTAGTATGTTGTTTAATTTTTAAATACTTAATGAAGCAGTTTGTTTTACTGTCTTTTCTTTATGTGGATATTGTTCTAATGCTTTTTCCAAGCAATCCATTGCCGCATTGATCGCATCGCAGTTTAAAACATAGGCCAGTCGAACTTCTTGCTTACCTAATCCCTGTGTTTCATAAAAGCCTGTTGCAGGCGCTAACATTACAGTCTGCTTGTTATAACTGAAATCTTTCAACAACCATTTGCAAAAATTATCACAATCATCGATCGGTAATTTTGCCATTACATAAAAAGCGCCGCCGGGATTTGTACAGATCACACCCTCCATGGCAGACAATCTTTTCACGATCAGATCTCTCCTCTTTTTATATTCTGTCTTGGTAGTATCAAAATAAGTTGATGGCAGATCAACAGCAGCTTCTCCAGCCAATTGTGCAAATTCAGGAGGACTCAATCTTGCTTGCGCAAACTTCATGATCGTATCCAATACTGCTTTATTCTTTGTAATGAAAGCCCCGATACGTCCACCACAAGCGCTGTAACGTTTACTAATACTATCAATCAAGATCACATTATCATCTACACCTTTTAAATACATTGCACTAAAATGTTTTCCTTCGTAACAAAATTCACGATAAGCCTCATCAGAGAACAAATAGATGTTATGGCGAAGAATTAAATCTCTCAATTGTAACATTTCCTGTTCAGTGTACACGTAACCGGTAGGATTATTAGGATTACATATCAAAATTGCTTTTGTACGTGGAGTTATTTTCTTTTCAATTTCTTCAATTGTTGGCAATGCAAAACCGCTTTCAATATTAGAAGTAACAGGAATTACATTTACGCCCGTTGACACAGCAAAAGCGTGATAGTTGGCATAAAAAGGTTCCGGAATTATGATCTCATCTTCCGGATCGAAGCAAGCCAAGAAACCAAACAATATAGCTTCGCTGGCTCCTGTTGTAACTATAATTTGTTCTGATGTTAATTCAATACCAACACGAGCATAATAGGTTACTAATTTTTTGCGATAGCTTTCGTTACCCGCACTATGACTATATTCTAACACTTTAAAATTAAAATTACGAACCGCATCCAAAACAGGCTTTGGCGTTTCTATATCCGGCTGACCGATATTAAGATGGTAAACAGTAATTCCTTTCGTTTTAGCGGCTTCAGCAAACGGTACTAATTTACGAATGGGAGACGGTGGCATCATCTTGCCCCTATGACTAATTGATAACATACCGCAAAGGTAAACTGTAAATGGTAAAAGGCAAAAAGGTAATGGCAGTTACTATTTTACAAACTGAAAACTGTCTCCATCAAACAAACCTAAATCGCTCAGTTTCAAATGCGGAATTACTAATAAAGCCATAAACGATAGCGTCATAAATGGTGAAGCTAATGTTGAATTTAATTCTTCCTTTACCACTTTATCAATAGCTGTATATTCTTTCGCAATTTCATACCCGTCCTTATTGCTCATTAAGCCTGCAACTGGCAGGGCAAGGATCTTGTCATTCGCTTTACTTATTGCGCTTACTCCACCTTTTTCTTTTATAATAAGATTGACAGCTTTGCACAAACTTTCATCATCCACTCCTACCGCAATAATATTGTGACTATCGTGTGCAACAGATGATGCAATGGCGCCTTGTTTTAACCCGAAATTCTTTACAAAAGATTTTGCGATCACTGCATTTTTGTAACGGTTAACCACTACCATTTTCAATACATCTTTTTCAACATCACTTACAATTTCATCATTTATGATTTTGGGAGATAGATTCAATTTATTGGTGATCAGTTGCCCATCCAATGCTTCAATAACAGGCAGAGTTTGCGTTGATAAATCAGCAATAGAAAATTTAAAATCCTCAATTGCTTTTCCTTTGCAATCAAAGTAATTAATAATTTCCGAGGTAGATGTTTTAATTAGTGAGTCGCCATTTTCTGCAACCAATTCACCATTAATATATGTTTTTAGAATCTTAAAATTGATCAAATCTTCTGCTACAATAAAGTCAGCATTATCATTTTCTCTTAACAATCCAACACCTGTTTTATAGTGCACTGTTGGATTGATACAAGCAGCCTGTAACACTTTAAACACATCAATCCCTTTAGCCACTGCTCTTGCACACAATTGATTGATATGTCCTTCCATCAAACTATCCGGGTGTTTATCATCACTGCAAAACATTATCTCCTTTGGATAATCATTTAGCAGATCGATCAATGCTTCAAAGTTTTTAGCAGCGCTTCCTTCACGAATCAAGATCTTCATGCCGTATTTTAATTTATCCAACGCTTCTTCTTTAGTAAAACATTCGTGATCGGTACTGATGCCAGCATCAATGTATTGTTTTGCTTGTTCTCCTCTTAATCCCGGCGCATGTCCATCAACAGGTTTATTGTATTTTTTTGCTGATGCGATTTTTTTCATCACTTCTTCGTCCTTGAACAATACTCCGGGGAAGTTCATCATTTCACTTAAATAACGAATATCATCTTGCTTCAGCAATTCATCTACATCTTTTGAATCAAGCGCAGCGCCTGCTGTTTCAAATATTGTAGCAGGCACACAACTCGGCGCACCAAAATTAAATTTGAAAGGCACTGTCTTTCCATTGTCGATCATAAACTGAACGCCTTCCATTCCACATACATTGGCAATTTCATGAGGATCACTAATCGTACTAACCGTTCCATGCACAACAGCCAAGCGTGCAAATTCAGAAGGCACTAACATGGAACTTTCAATATGAACATGCGCATCGGTAAAACCGGGTAAAATATAGTTGGCAGTTGTGAGTTTTGAATTAGAAGTCTTTTTAAGGTGTTTAATCTTTCCGTTTTCAACAATTACTTCTCCATAATAAATTTCTTTATTAAAGATGTCTACGATATTTCCTTGTATGCTTAAATTGCTCATATAATATATAGATTGACTAAATTAAAAATATTGCATTTCGGGTAAATAATGAATTCTGATAACATGCAAAATAAAAAAGCTGCTCACCAATGCGAGACAGCTTTTATAAACGCACCATAAAACTAAGGTGTTGCTGATGATAATTTCTGAATCCAAAAATTATTTCAGCTATAATATGTTTGTTTTAGTTACCTGTTAGCAACCACTAATATCCTGGAGTATTGTTTATCAGGTCCTTTTATTGAAACGGTATATGCACCTGCCGCCAAATTAGATGTCATTACCACTAATTGAGCAGAACCTGAATTTGAGATTTTAAAATTCATTGATTTAACTATTGCCCCGTGTGAAGAGATCATACTGATATTATATTGCCCGGCTATAAGTCCGCCTAATTCTACATTCAAAGCCTGCTCACGCTGTATTGGATTTGGGTAAATTTTTATAGATACATTTTTATCTTTTGATGCGACCTGGCGTATTTGGCTATAAGTAAATGTACCATCATTATTCACCATTTTTAACCGATAGTAAATCTTATCTGCAACCATATTTACTAAAGCATCAGAGTAATTGTATAATGAACGTTTAGCAGCTACTACCGAGGCAATCTTTGTGAATGTAATACCATCAACACTTCTTTCTAATTCATAATGAGAGAGATTGATCTCTGCACCTACTTTCCAATCCAACTGCACTGTTGAAGCGGCAGCATTGGCAGCAAAGCTTATCAATGTAACGGGCAATGGTCCACCTTCGGGAGAAGCAGTTACTTCCAACGAAGAAGAATTATTATCATTACCTATCTCAACATTTCCTTGCGCTACATATACAGATGCAGGTTGTTTTTCGCTGGCAGGTACTCCCAAATTCAGGATGTTAAATGCTACATTAGCATTGTATGTTCTGGAAGAGCCTATACTAACACCCACCATATATACGTAGACATTGGTAAACGCAGTAGGATCGAAGGGAGCAGCCCCTAAACCTCCCTTGGTATTTACTAACGTGATGGCATTGCCTTGCGTTTGAGAGCCTATCTGGTATACAGTCCATGGACCACTGCTGCTATCAGGCACTAATCCAATAATACGTGCATTGCTTGGTGCTGAAAGAGTTGCTACGATAGAATTTTTCATTAACGGATCTCCACCAACATTGTAAACAGACAGTTGAATTACTGTAGTATCTCCAAGAGGTATGGTACCACTATAGCCTTGAGCCGGCTGGGGCCTGGCATTTGAAGAAGTTGCCGGCCCTTTATCAGTACCGATTACAAAAAATCTGCTGGCATCGGGTGAAATACGCACCACACTAACCTGATTAAACCATGAAATAGTTGAGAAAGGCTGCATACAGTTTTGCGCCTTTACAATTGTTATACTTGCTGAAGCTAATAAGGCAACACATGCTAGTAAAACTTTTCGGGAACGTGTATTTATTTTCATATAATTACTTTATAATAAATTTTAAATTCAAAACAATACTTTACCGGTTGAATGCTATGAGCATTCAATATGCGATTGCATTTGTGTGTGGTGATTAATACACTTAGCAGGAAATTGGAAACTGCCCGATGGCAATGTGGTTGTTACAAGGAATAAGGTTACTAATAATGATCCTTATTGGTTAAATGAACAATGGTAATTTCATGATATTGGGTTATTTCGAATACCAGTTTCTAAGTGTAAAACTACAATGAAGAGTTTTCTATTACAAGTTTCAGGAATTGGCAAAATCTGGTGAAAAAGAAAAAAGAAGGGAGATAAATTGATATAATTAAATGATAGAAATACAATTATATATTTATAAATACAATCATTGTATTAGTCAACAACCAATAATACTTGACATACATCATGCTAAATTTACTAAACAGTAAAAATACTGTCTAAAAAAATGAAGTATACAACAACAATAATAGGATATGAGTTTTTTTGCGCTTACGTTTTTTTGTTTTTTAAGATAATTTCTTACGAATATATATATGCAGTTGCTCTAGACAAAACAATTTTATTTAAGTTTAAATCTTAAAGATGAAAGATTAACATAGATTAATAATCTGTTAACGATAATTTTTGTAATTCAAAAGCAACTATTTAATTCGACTTTTAGCGTCAGATAAAAACTCAATTATTATAAAATGAAAAATTTAATTCTTTTAGGATTGTTGGTGATCCTTTTAGTATCAGTGCAGTTCAGCAAAGCGCAAACAGCAGATGATATTATTGCTAAAAATATTGAAGCCCGTGGCGGAAAAGATAAACTCGCTTCTATTAAAACGATCTACATGGAAGGAGTAAAAGAAATGATGGGCAATGAGATCACCGTGAAAGTAACTAAAGAGCAAGGCAAATTAAGTCGTACAGAATTTGAAATGGGTTCTACAACCGGTTTTATTTTAGTTACTGATAAAGGCGCCTGGTCGTTTATTCCCATGCGCTCTTCCGCACCGGAACAAATGCCTGCAGATGCTGCCGCTGCCTTACAAACAGAGTTGGATATTACTGCTCCATATATTGATTATGCAGCTAAAGGTAATACTGTTGAACTGGCAGGTAAAGACACATTAAACGGCAATGAAAACTACAAATTGAAATTAACCACAGCAACCGGCAAAATAATTATGTATTGGATAGATGCGAAAACATACCTTCTTACCCAATCTTCACAAAAAGATAATACGCTGTTTCATGGCAAGAGAAATAACAGCGAGCAGGTTGAAGTAGAAACAATTACCATGTATAAAGATTATAGCGCTGTGGATGGTATACAGATACCCCATACGATCGAGACCAAATCGACAGGTGGCGGTGGAAGATTTAACGGGCCGACCACATTTGACAAGATTCAATTGAATGTACCGATCGATCCAAAACTGTACAAGCCGGAATAACCTACGCTTTAATTAAAGTTCAATAGCAGACAAGTTCGCAACCCTGCTCAATCAAGGATATTAAGCCTGTAACTAAAAAACCGGCAATCCATAAAACTTTAGTTCCTTCAAATTTGTTATCTTCGCAGAGAAGCTTGTTCCAAATGGGAATGAGCTTTTTTTGTTTCATAGTTCATACATTTGCACAGTTAAAAAAATAAACACGATTTAAAATGAGTACAGTAAAAGTTGCTATTAACGGTTTTGGACGCATCGGGCGTCTTGTATATCGTCAGATTCATGGTCTGGAAGGTATTGATGTTGTTGCCATTAACGACCTTACATCCCCTAAGGTATTGGCACATTTATTAAAATATGATAGTGCGCAAGGACGTTTTGGAGAAGAAGTTTCTTCTACCGACAATTCAATCATTGTAAACGGTCACGAAGTAAAAATATATGCGCAAAAAGATCCTGCACAAATTCCATGGGGCAACCACGATGTGGATGTAGTATTGGAATGTACAGGTTTCTTCACCGATAAAGAAAAAGCGGAGTTGCACATTAAAGCAGGCGCTAAAAAAGTAGTGATCTCTGCTCCTGCAACCGGCGATCTGAAAACAGTTGTTTTCAACGTAAATCACAGCATTTTAGATGGTAGCGAAACAGTGATCAGCTGTGCATCCTGCACTACCAACTGTTTAGCTCCTGTAGCTAAAGTATTGGATGACACTTTCGGAATCGTAAATGGTTTAATGACTACCATTCACGCTTACACCAACGATCAAAACACACAAGATGCTCCGCACCCAAAAGGTGATTTGAGAAGAGCTCGTGCTGCTGCACAAAACATTGTACCTAACAGTACAGGCGCTGCAAAAGCAATCGGCTTGGTATTACCAAACTTAAAAGGCAAATTAGATGGTTCTGCACAACGTGTTCCAACCATAACGGGTTCATTAACAGAAGTTACTGCTATCCTTGGCAAAAAGACAACTGTTGAAGAAGTAAATGCTGCCATGAAAGCTGCTGCTAACGAAAGCTTCGGTTATACAACTGACGAGATCGTAAGCACTGACATCATCGGAATTTCTTACGGTTCATTGTTCGATGCTACGCAAACACGTGTACAAACAGTTGGCGATGCGCAATTGGTACGTGTAGTTAGCTGGTATGATAATGAAATGAGCTATGTATCACAATTGGTACGTACTGTTAGCTATTTTGCTAAGTTGATTAAAAAATAATTTTTTGTGACCAGCATTTGTGCAATAATCAACATCGTTGTGTCACTCTCTTGTACAGATAGTTCTTTGTGCAACAAATAACCGAAGGCTTCCAATTTTTTTGGAAGCCTTTTTAATTTTATAATCTTTAAAACTTTCCCCAAGCATATGAGCAAATTTTCAACCCACAATTTCAACAACCAAAAAGCATTGATCAGAGTTGATTTCAACGTTCCCCTTGACGATCAATTCAATATTACAGACGACACAAGAATAAGAGCTGCTATTCCAACTATTAAAAAAATATTGGCAGATGGTGGTAGCGTAATTTTAATGAGTCACTTAGGTCGCCCAAAAGACGGACCAACAGATAAATATTCATTAAAACATTTAATTCCGCATTTAAGCAAAGTGTTGTCTACCGATGTACAATTTGCGAATGATTGTATTGGTGAAGAAGCTATACAAAAATCAGCTGCATTAAAACCCGGACAAGTATTGTTATTAGAAAATCTACGTTTCTACAAACAAGAAGAAAAAGGTGATGAAGCTTTTGCAGAAAAATTAAGCAAGCTCGGTGATGTGTATGTAAACGACGCATTTGGTACAGCACACAGAGCGCATGCTTCAACAGCTATTATTGCAAAATTCTTTACTCCTGAAAACCGCATGTTTGGTTTATTAATGGAAGGTGAAGTAAGCAGCGCAGAAAAAGTATTACATAATGCAGAAAATCCTTTTACTGCAATTATAGGAGGAGCAAAGGTTTCAGACAAAATATTAATTATTGAAAATTTATTGCAACGTGCCAATAATATCATCATTGGTGGTGGTATGGCATATACATTTTTAAAGGCATTAGGCAAAGAGATCGGAAGTAGCTTATGTGAATTGGATAAGCTAGATTTAGCTAACGACATCTTAGCCAAAGCAAAAGAAAAAAATGTCGCTATTCATTTACCTGTTGACAGCATTGTAGCAGATAAATTTGCCGCTGATGCAAACACTAAAGAAGTAAGCAACGACAATATTGAAACCGGCTGGATGGGATTGGATATAGGGGCAAAAGCAGTGGCACAATTCACTGATGTGATCAACAATAGCAAAACCATTTTATGGAACGGACCAATGGGCGTTTTTGAAATGGAAAAATTTCAGGGTGGTACAAAAGCCGTTGCATTAGCTGTTGCAGAAGCTACCTCAAAAGGTGCGTTTAGCTTAGTGGGTGGTGGTGATAGTGTTGCAGCCGTAAACCAATTCAACTTAGCAGATAAAGTAAGTTATGTATCTACCGGCGGTGGCGCTATGCTGGAATATTTTGAAGGGAAAGTGTTACCTGGTATTGCGGCGATAAAAGAATAAAGCTTCTACTCATAATTTCTCAAACCTCGCTAATGGCGAGGTTTTTTATTTTCACTCATACTACAAAAACGTTGCTTCTTTGTACCCTTTGCCTCTTTGCGTGAAAAAAAATAAATTGCTTATTTTAGCAACAAACGATCAATAAAACAGCCTTGAAAAAACATCTTATCCTTGCTTGCATAGTCATTTCTATAAATGCAGCTGCACAACACAATTATTATATTTCTCCTTCAGGAAATAACACCAATAATGGAAGCTTAGCAACTCCATGGAAAACCATTCAATACGGAATTACCGCTGCAAGTACAAACGACACCATCAATATATTAGTAGGTACTTACAATGAAATGCTCGACATTTCTAAATCAAATATCTACATAAGAAATTATCAAGCCGCATCAGTACTAGTTTCAGGTACAGGTATCACATCACAAATTGCCATGCTACAAATAACTGACGGGTCTAACGTAACGATTGAAGGCTTGGAAATAGCCAACAATGTTCAAACAGATGCACAGGGAATTTTAGTAGAGGGTAGCGGACAAAACATTGTAATCAATAAATGTATAGTGCATGATATTCATTTTTCATCCAACCCTAATGCAGCTGTAAATGATAACACCAACGCACAAGGAATTATTGTATATGGAACAAATGGAAGCAATGCAATAAAGAATCTTCGCATCACTAATAATCAATTATATAATTGCAGGTTAGGTTACAGCGAAGGCATTGCTGTAAACGGAAACGTAGACGGGTTCGAGGTTTTAGGCAACGAAGTCCACGACCTGACAAATATCGGCATTGATGCAATCGGTCATGAAAAAACTTCTCCCGTTACTGCAACTGACCAGGCAAGAAACGGAACTATCAAAAACAATAAAATATATAATTGTGTTTCACCTTATGCAACTTCCGGGGGTTTATATGTTGATGGCGGCAAGAATATCGTTATTGAAAATAATATTTCTTATCACAATGGTTATGGAATAGAAATTGGGTGCGAGAATAAGAACACAACCACTGATAGCATCTTTGTTCGTAATAATATTTTTTACGATAACCAGGAAGCTGCAATAGCAATAGGCGGATATAATTATCCTAAAACAGGCAAAGTAACGAATACAAGCATCACTAATAATACCTGTTTTCAAAATGGTTATGCTAGTGACAGTTACGGTGAGTTATATTTTACCTACAGTGAAAATTCAGTTATAGAAAACAATATTTTCTACTTGTCGTCTCAAAATAAATTAGCCTACGCAGAGTTATCACAACCATCGCTCAAGTTCAATTATAATATTCTTTATGGCGATAATTCGCCTGCTGATATGTACACAGGTTGGGATAAAAAAGATTATGACTCTTATGCTGCATTTGTTACCGGCACTTCTACAAATATCAATTCACAAATAGCGAATCCGCAATTTGCAAATGGGAATATTACAACACCTGATTTTCACCTCAGTTCAACTTCTGCTGCTATAAATGCCGGCGATCCAACATTTACAGCTGCTTCATCTGAAAGAGATATGGATAATGAACTTCGTGTATCCGGCATTATTGATTGTGGTGCTGATGAATATTATGCCACAGCAATTACTTATACATTTACCGGCAATGGCTATTGGTCTGATTCAACTCAATGGAGCAACCATTTACAACCACCTACTGATCTGTCAGGTAATTACAAGATCATCATTGATCCGAGTGGTGAATGCATTTTAAATATTGAGCAACATTTAGGAAGCAGTGTACAATTGATTGTTCAGGAGAACAAGAAATTCACTGTTAATGGTAATCTTTTAATTAATAATTGATCTTATAACGAATTATTGCTCGCAGATAAACACTGATTAAAATACAAGCAGATTTGCGGAAATCTGCGAAAGTCATCTACCTGTCTTCAGGAAACATTTTAAATACAACTGTTTCTCTAAAATAAATCGGTAATTTTATCGTCTTAACTAATACTAATTAAAATATACTACAATGAAACGTCCCGGATTATTAATAGGCTTAGGAGTTTTGGTAATTCTCTTCTTTTGGGGTTGTTCTTCTTACAACACTTTAGTTGGAGCAGACCAAACCGTAAAAAATGCATGGAGTAATGTTGAAACAAATTACCAACGCCGTACAGACCTTTACAATAGCGTAATTAAAACCATTGAAGGTTCTGCCAACTTCGAAAAATCAACGTTAAAAGAAGTTATTGAAGCAAGAGCAAAAGCCACTTCTGTTACTGTTGATGTAAGTGATCCCAAATCGTTAGAAGCTTATCAAAATGCACAGGCACAGTTGCAAGGTTCTTTCAGTCGTTTGATGGCAGTTGCAGAAGCTTATCCTGATCTAAAAACAACCGCTTCATTTCAAGGATTTCAAACACAAATTGAAGGAACTGAAAATCGCATAAATGTTGCCAGGCAGGATTATAATGCAACTGTACAAGCTTACAACCTTTCTGTAAAAACATTTCCTAAAGTGATCTTTGCACGCATGTTCGGTTATACCGAAAAAGCATTTTATAAAGCTGATCCAGGTTCTGAAAAAGCTCCGGACATCCAGTTTAACATTAAATAATAACAGCAATGTTTTCTCTCTTTAAAAAGAAATCATTTTTTTCTGAGCAAGAAAAAGAAGAAATAGCTGCTGCTATTAAAAAAGCGGAGAAAGAAACCAGCGGAGAAGTACGTGTGTACATCGAAAGTAAAAATTACTTAGTGAGTTCGCTGGACAGATCCAAAGAGATATTTTTTAAATACAATATGCAACAAACAGCACAGCGTAATGCTGTGCTTATTTATATTGCTGTACTTCATAAAGAAGTAGCGGTATTTGCGGATGAAGGTATTTATCAAAAACTGGAAGCAACTTATTGGCAAAAGGCAGTAACATCAATGGTAAGTTATTTTAAAGAAGGAGACATTAAAACAGGTTTAGTAAAAGCCATTGCTACCATTGGCGAAACGCTGCAGGAAAAATTTCCCTGTAGCCCGGACGATAAAAATGAATTGCCGGACGATATCATTTTCGGTAAGTAAGCCTATCATTATACAATGAAAAAATTATTTTCCATATTCATATTGCTGTTGATAGGCATTGGTGTTTTTGCACAAAGCGGCTTTAATCCAAATGATTTATTGAAGGGACCACCTTCTCAACAGAAACTGGTAAATGATTATTCCAATGTATTGACTGCCGATCAAAAGCAGTCGCTGGAAAATAAATTAGACGCATTTGATGATAGCACCAGTACACAAGTTGCAGTAGTGATTATTCCAAGTCTGGGAGATTATGATGTATCGGATTATGGCGTAAAGCTTTTACGTGCCTGGGGCATTGGCAATAAAGAACACAACAATGGTGTTTTATTGCTGATAAATACCGAACAGGGAAATCATAGAATAAATATTACAACCGGCTATGGCGTTGAGGGCGCTTTGCCTGATATTACCTGTAAACAGATCATTGATGAAATTATTACTCCTAATTTCAAAGGCGGCGATTATTATGAAGGTTTAGAAGAAGGAACCGACGCCATTCTCAAAGCTACAAAAGGTGAATACCAGGCGCCTGAAAATTATAGAAAAGAAAAAGGTTCTCCCTTTGGGTTTATTATCATTATTATCATCATACTTGTTTTAATAGGAATTGGGAGCAATGGCGGTGGCGGTGGTTTTCTACCTTTTATTATCGGCAATATGATCGGAAGTTCCGGTCGTGGTTGGGACAGTGGAGGAAGCAGCGGCTGGAGCGGCGGAGGTGGTTTTGGTGGCTTTGGCGGCGGTAGCTCCGGAGGTGGTGGGGCAAGTGGTAGCTGGTAGAAAGAGGATATATGCATTCAGGACACAAATAAACTCTAAAACCCCCGAGAATTTCGGGGGTATTTTTTTGGCTTGTAAATGGTTGATAATTTTGTGTTTATAAAATGTAATGGTATGAACACACAGTACACAAGCGAAGTAGAATTGATATTAAGTTCACTCAATAGAGATAAAAGAGATTTACTTGATAAAGTGGCTGAGATTGATAAAGTAATAAAGAGAATTAAATACGGTAATCTTAATTTGGGGTTATCTAAGGGCAAAGCAATTGAGAACAATATCACTGATGTTGAAGTAATAGAGCATCCAAAGGCATTCCCGCTCAAAGCAGATTTGAAAGTACAAGCAATCAAGGTTTTCGATTTGTTAGGGGTTGCAAGTAAACTAAGTGATGTTAGGGATAAATACAAAGAGTTGACAGGGCTAACAGTTAATCTCCGAGAAACCCTCAGAAACCTCAACAAACACGATATACTCAAATTACTCCAACCTAAAGGAACTATGAGAGGGCTTTATTGGGTTAAAACAGAATGGCTTGAAGATAACGGCACAAGATTAAAAGAACAACACAAGTTCGATGGATTTGATTTGTTGTATAGTGATGAAATGATTGAATTTAAATAATTCTTCGCCATAAGTAATACATAAATTAAATTTATAAAAATAAACAGACCTAGTAAATTAATTCTATTTTACTAGTTATTATCAAAAGCCAAAATCAATACTAGCAAAGGTTTTACAAAATATCTTCAATTTGATGATACCTTATGCATGTATTAATTTTTCTGTTACCTTTGCTTTTGAAAATATATAAAATATTTGAGTTAATAATTAATCATGGCGCAACAATTTGAGGGAGATATAATTGACCAAGTTTGGGAAAAAGGTCAAGTAGTTGAAGGTTATGATTCTTCCAAATTTCGAAAAGATTTATGTGGTGCATGGATGGTTAAAGATTCATACAATAATCAATCTTCTTCTTTTGGTTGGGTCATAGATCATTCAATGCCAATTAGCAAAGGTGGCACGGATGAATTAGCAAATTTACAACCATTACAATGGCAAAATAATCTTAATAAAGGAGATAGTTATCCAGAGTGGCTATGTGTAATAACTTCTGTTGAAAATAGGAATGAGCCTGTAATATCTCGACAACCAAACAATTCTTAATATGGAAGATGAAAAAATACCATTAAGTAATTTGGTTGGAGAAATTTTAGAATTAGTTAATGATATAACAACTCCTACCTCTGACGAATTTACCAGGAAAAATGAACTTGGATTAGAATGGTATTTTAAAGAAATAGAGACTGATTACACAGGTTTAAAGAAATACTTACATAAGATTACAAAACCTTCGTTAGAACAAATTCCAGATTTTCAATTAAATATTATTAAGAATAATTTAGATCAGTTAAATGCAATAATTGAACAAATAAAAAATTTTTCTTCAAAGCCAAAAAGACCAGTGGGTCTTGCTCCAAATGTAACATTACCTGAAAATTATGTAGACACAATAAAGAATCAAATTGTTCAAGCGTTTAAGCAAGCTATAAGTAGGTTATATAACTCAACTCAAATAATCATTACTTTCGGTAAAACTGCTGCTTTAGAAGAGCTTGAAAAGTTAGAAGATGCTGTTTCCTTTACAAAAGTTAACGCTACTGCAACGCAGGTGAGTAGCCAAGTAGATATTTTTGACGGTCATAAAAAAGATAATAAAACAAAAGCAAGAGTATGGTTAGGATTTGCAATTGCAATCGCAATTTTTCTTGGACTTTTTGTTTGGTATGGAATTGAAAGGAAGGATGAAATTTTGATTCTTTATAAAGACAATAAGCAAAACATGAACATTGTAACTGCCGAATTAGTAAGGCTGATAGTTATTCGTATTCTGGAAATATCACTATTAAGTTATGCATTAGCTTTTTGCATAAAAAATTATAATTCCAGAATACATAATTCAATTGTCAATGATCATAAAGCAAATTGTTTAAAAACATATTTATTCTTTGAAGGAAGTAATATATTTAAGAATAATGAATCGACTAGACAGGAAATATTAAAGAAAGCCTCGGACGCTATTTTCGAAAAAGAAGCTACAGGTTATTCTAATGAGGATGTAGAAGTAAAAAGTCCTAGTATTATTTCTAATATAATACAAAAAGGATTGGAGAAATAGGAAGTATAGTTTTAAGAATTTAGGATATTTTAATCGGATAAAAGGACAGATTTAATTATATATTTAGAAGCTCTTCTTTTTTAGTCCAATTAATAGGTTTTGCATGAGTATTAGAAATAAGGTGTTGTAACCATATACTAATTTGATCAGGAATATATCCTGTGGCTGCATTATCAATTAAAGCAATTTTCTTTTCTATATAAGGTTTTTCTTTTGTCTTTTCAGCTAATTCAAAAATGAGGTTTGTTTTTGAGATGTTTGTTCTAAAATAATCATAATGACTTCCTGTTATGTAATTTAAAAGTACAAGTTTGCCATTATCCTTCTGCACTATTGCACTTACTTTCACCTTCTTTTTACCAGTTCCTAAGTACTCATTAAAATGAATTTTTTTATTTGGAACAGCTTGTAGAATATAATCTGATGCAGACTTTCTAAACCTTTCTCTAGTTTCCTTTTCTTTATCGGCATATTCTACATTAGTTAAACTAATTGTTGTAGAAACAAAATTTGCCATATCAAATATTAACGATGGTATTGTGCTTTCTGTTGGAGTTTTTTTGTAGAAATATGTAATTCCTGCATTACTTTTTACTTCCTTTATTAGAAAACTACTTACATAATGATTAAAAACTTTACTGAAGCAATCCATTTCCCTATCAAAAGTATTATTATATACGCCTTCTTCAATCCACCCTCCATCTGATATTATATATTCCCCATCTTTAATAGTTAAAAACAAAGAGATAAACTTTTGAGACGTAGTTCCAAAAGGTGTAATGATTTCTAATGTATTTCCTCTTTCTTTGAAATTCCATAAACTTCCAAAAGATGACACTACATTTTTAAATATGGATTCGTATATCATATAAATTGAACACCAGAATTAGGGTCATCTTTTACTGTTGGTAATTGAAGGGTATTTGCTAAAATACTAATAGAAGGAAAGTCTTCATCATTCAATCTCAAATTAGATTCCATACAATAATGAGACATACATAAATTTATATCTTGAAGAGCCTCGCATTCATTCGTATCCTTTAATTGTTCTGTTTTATACGCCATTAATACTCCATCCTGATTAAAGTAATTAAAATGAGGCGTTGTGATTAATTGTTCATCAAAAGGTATACTTTCATCATAATTGCGATGAGCACAGCCATCGCTATCATACCTAAAAAATGGCGTTTCTGATAATGACTTACATCTTAGCTTGAAGAGAAAATACTTATGGTTATCAACTTTAACCTCAGCAATAAATTCAATGTTATTATTTAAAGCACTGTGCTTAATAGAAATATTCTCAGCAATTAGAAAGTTTCTGTTACTCTTTTTAGGGGAAGAAACATCAATGGTTCGTTCATTAGTTGATTTTCTTTCTTTAAGTAATTGTGTATACAGTGGATAATTATCTCTAATTTCTGGTATGACAATCTTTCCCATATAGGTCAAAATAAGAGAGAGTATAATTAAATACTTTGCCATGTCGTATATTTTATATAAATTTATACAACCTTATTATTGACAAAATATTTTGCCGACTGCGCCAACAGTCGGTTTTGCATTATAAAGATACCCTTTCTTGTTAAAAATCAAAATTTCCTTAAAAATATAGTTTCAAACTTGCAACTATCAACTAAGTATATTATATTTGCTTTATGAAAGTAGATTCGAGCAAATTAATGACAATCAAAAATTACGCAAACAAAGAAAAGGTTACTACTTCATACATTTATAAATTAATAAAAGAAGGTAAAATGAATAGCTTTCAAATTGATGGGATTCAATTTATACAAATAGACAAATTCCCTGCTATTCCTGTAATACCAAGACGGAGATAATATATTTTTTGCAACATTAGTTGCAATATTCAAACTTAAAACTTGAAACTAATGAATAAATATACAATAAAGCAGTTTAGAGAAGCATACCCAAATGATGATGCTTGCTTAGATAGAATCTTTCAGTTGCGTTTTAGTAATCTTGTATGCCCTAAATGTGAAAGTGATAAGCAATTTACAAGAGTAAAGAATAGACGTTCTTATCAATGCCCTACTTGTGGGTTTCAAGTTTATCCAACAAAAGATACAGTGTTTGAAAAGACAACAACACCGCTTACTTATTGGTTTATGGCTATCTTCTTACAAACAACTACTCGCAACGGAGTTTCTGCAAAGGAACTTGAAAGAGTATTGAATGTATGCTATACAACTGCTTTAAGAATGAACCATCAAATAAAAAAGCTAATGGCGGGCAAGAATAAACTAGGTAAACTAAGCGGCATTGTGCAAATAGATGAAGTGTACTTAGGGCAATCATTAATTAATATGAGCCATAAGAAAAGGTCTAAGATAAAAGCAGAAGATCTGACAAAGTTTGATAACAAGACGGGGGTTATGGGCTTTGTGTCTGATAATAACGAAGTGAAATTGGAAGTAATGACAGACGCAAAAACATTCAAACAACGTGTAAAAGATAATGTTTCAACAGATGCAATCATTGTAACCGATAGCCATACAGGATATGAAGGATTAAACCTGCATTACAAACAACATGAAGTAGTAAACCACTCTATAAGAGAATTTAAGAAAGGACAATTTCATACAAACAGCATAGAATCTACGTGGGCATTACTTCGCCGAACCATCTACGGCACTCATATTCACGTATCCCCTAAATATCTGCAATTGTATGTTGATGAAGTGGCTTTTAGATTAATGCACAAAAACAAACAAGACACCATGTTTGAAACTATTTTGAGCCACGTTGCTTAGGCGTAGAGGCTTTCTTTATTACTTTCTCAAATAACTCCCTTCCATTAGGATTCAACTCCTTTCCTTTTAATAACTTCTCGGCATTCGCCGAAAGTTCATTCATTGTTAATCTCCTTTTCTTACCTTTCATACATCAAATTTATGAAAGATGAGGATTGATGAAATAATCGGGGTTTCTTTTTTTATGGGCTTTGCCCTTTGGCTTATTTTATTGCCAAATACTGTAATAAAATTTTATTCATGGTTTCATAATCAAGAAGTAAAACTAAAAACTCGTCATGTAAGAAATGCTGGATTTTTTTGGTTAGTCTTGGTGATTGTATTAGAAATATCCGCGTTAATGAAAAAAAAATAAAAGAAAACTTATCCACACTTATATTTGTGTCGTGAGTGGATATATCTGGTAGAAAGAAGATATAATTATTACTTCAACCTTTCATAATTTTCCATAACATATCGTTGTTATTTTTTATTACTTGCAAGAAATTTTTCTTTTGGGATTTCTAAAAAACATATCAAACAACAATTTATCAGACAACGAATTGATAGCAGCTTTTAAACAAAGCGGCGAAATAAACTATTTGAGCGAGCTGTATCAACGTTACATGGAACTGGTATTTGGTGTGTGCCTGAAATATTTTAAAGAAACAGAGCGCAGTAAAGATGCTGTAATGGAAATATTTGAGGAACTGACAGTTAAGCTGAAACAATACGAAGTAGGCAATTTTAAAGGCTGGCTACATGTGCTGGCAAGAAATTACTGTTTAATGCAGCTGCGAAGTCCGCGGAATGTAAAAATTACAGAATTTAACCCGGCTTTTATGCAATCTGAACAAAATGCGCATTCAGATGACGAGCAATTGGAAAAAGAGGAGAATTTTAAGCAACTGGAAAAATGTATTGATACCTTGCCTAATGAGCAAAAGCAATGCGTTGAATTATTCTTTCTGAAGGATAAATGTTACAACGAAATTGCTGCCATTACGGGTTTTGATTGGAACAAAGTAAGAAGCTATATACAAAACGGCAAACGAAATTTAAAACTATGTATGGAATCGAAGCTTTCGTCAAAAGTTGAAAAATAACATGAACAAGAACAACAGTCATATTATTTATACTGCGAAAGATATTCATAATTATTTTTCAGGTAAGCTCAGCAATGCTGAAATGCACGCTATGGAGAAAGCTGCATTAAGCGATCCTTTATTAGCAGAAGCAATGGAAGGTTATGAAAATATGGCTTCTATTAAACAGCCTGCCGACTTTGCACAGCTTCAAAAAGAACTGGATGAATTGAAAAATAAATTAGGTAAAGCAAAACCCGGTGAAAACAAATTCAATTGGAAAGTTGCTGCATCCGTTTTATTGTTGATCGGAGTTGCATTTGCATTCTATTTTATTTTACGATCAACACATAAAGAAGAAGTGGTAATCAACAATGCTGTTCCTGTGCCTGCAACAAATATAAATCCAGATTCTTCTGTAAAGATCGATGGAACAATAACAAATACTTCTTCAATAAAAAACGACTCTTCAGTATTTAAAAAAGAATTAAGCAAAAACACCGCGACCGGTAATGCTCTTGCTGTAAATGAACAATCAAAGAAAGAAATAAAGAGTATAGCTGCAGAAGATAATAATAACGTTATTCAACCCAAAGATAAAACGGATATTGCCAGCTTAAAAGAAACGAAAAAATCATCTGATGCAATAACTACTACTTTTTCAGGAAAAGTAGTGGATGTCAGCAATACTCCTGTTCCTTTTGCTACATTACTTATCAATAATCATCAACAGGCAAAGACAGATGCTAATGGCATCTTCTCTTTATCATTGCCGGATGCAACTGTTCGGTTGGACATCAGTGCTAAAGATTATTTTCCAAAAACAGTTACTGCAAACGCAGGTGATTTTGTAACCGTTACATTGTCTTCGCAAAAAAACAATCTAAAAAAGGATAACAACCTAGCGGATACCCTTACCCGAAGCCGGGTATTGGTTTTATATAAACGTGGTGCTGAACCTAAAATGGGCTGGGATGAATACAACCTCTATATGGTGAATATGCTTTCTAATTCACTATATGATGATGGCAGGCGTGTTGCCGGCGAAACTATTTTTACGTTTGAGATAAACCGTTCCGGGCAACCTGTCAACTTCAATTTTGAAAAATCAATTGACGAAGATGTAAATGAAGGGTTGGAAACATTTATACTGAATGGCCCTGAATGGCGTTTTATTTCCAATGAAGGAACACCGGGACTGATCAGAATGCGAATTGTATTTTAACTGCCTTATTTCGCTTTAGGCTTTGCCAACAAATTAGCGAATAACCGGTAAGCACCGGGAACACCTGCAGGCAATTCTCTAAAGAAAACCAATCCTGTATAAACAAATTTGCCTTTGCCATAATCAGCAATCAATAAACTTCCATCCTGCTCTTCTTCACCCGGATCTTTCATGCTGATGATACGTTTATAACTGCTGTCAATATTTTCAACATCATAAATGCTACGCTCCTGTATCCAGCCATCAAAATCTTTACCCGTTATTTTATTGGGATAATTCAATGCTGCATCAGATGGCAACAATAAATTTACTTTAGCAGTTTCATCCGTAACACGTTTGTTTACTACCGTGAACGGATAAGGTCCAATTTTGGTTTTTAAAGAAGATAAGCCATTGTTAACATTATATTGAACCAGGAATACTCCTCCGTCTTTTACATATTGCATCAATGTATCGTACACATTCGACATCCATTCATTTACATTATAGGCACGTACGCCGGTTACAACTGCATCAAATTGCTTTAGATTAACACCGGTAATATCAGCTTGTTTTAATATAGTTACTCTATAACCCATTTGTTCCAATGCTTGCGGAACTTTGTCTCCTGCTCCGGGAATGTAACCAATCGTTTTGCCAACAACTTTAAGATCAACAACTAAATATCGTTTCCTGGCAACAGAATAATATTTAATAGAAGGAATATGATCATAATTGATCTCGTGAAGGCTTAGCATAGCCTCTTGCAAAGCTCTATATAGCGTATCGTTTTGAATACCTTTTTTAAATTCTTCTGAAACTTTAGTGGCATCATAATCAAAAACGGTATTGTTACGAACAAAAGTTTCTCCTTTCTTTAATCCTGACAAATCGCCACAACATATATCATGTGCAATGATATTTTTTCCGTCTGTCATTAATTTATAAGTGCAAACAGGTTCATTGCTTTTCCTTTTATCATTTGGGAAAGTTATTACAAGAGATGGCTGAACATTTACGATTAGATCAGGAGTAATATATATCGGTTGATATAGTTCACCTTTTACCGGATCTGTATATTTATATTTCACAGGCACATCAAATTCAAATTCTGTTCCCTCTATTTTCATATCAAACGTAGCGCTGATGGGATCATTCTCCGCTTTACCAATTAATTGCTGATCGCTTACATTAAAGCTTCCTTTTTCCATAGGATCTACCAGCCAATATGGTTGTGTTGGTTTTTCATCCGTTTTAATAAAAATAGTTTTATTGATGGTTGATGCAAGATCATTTTTAATACTATCAAAAGAATAAGTAACTCCTTTAAAAGAAGCATTGGCATTTTGAATAGTTACACCTAATCTATCATTCAAGCTGAAATTAATTTTCAAACTATCACCCTGCACAGCATATTGTGTTGAAGTGGTAGCTTCCAGGAATAAGCCACTGCATTGAACAATTAAATTTTTAATGGCTGCTAATTTTTGCTCGCGCCAATAATCATTGGGTGTTTGCAAAAGTAGTTTATACAAACGCACCAAAGCAGGCGTTGACCTTTCAGGATGTTCAGCGGAAAAATCAGTAATGATATTTTTAACTGCTTTTTCTACTGTATCAACGGCTATTTCCGGTGCATCATTTACGGTAGTTCTGCTCCATGCAGTATTAATACCATCCAGCAAATCATTTACAGGTTTATCTCCTGCAGTAGTTGAAAAATATTCCAGTGAAGCGCCTCTTTGTGCAGGCACACCAAAACCCTGGCTTTTATGCTGACTACGGCTTACCGCAGCTATCTCTCCATAACTCTTTCCCAACAAAGGGTTGTATATACCGCAATCCAATTTAAACTGATCCTCGCTCTGTGTATTGTTATTGCCAAAATTGTAGGTGTTCCATAATAACCGTTTGGCTTGCCAAACAGTTACACCTTGCTTTAATTGTTCCGGAAACTTAGCAGGATCTGCTGCAGCATCAAATGCCTCACGGGCAAGTATAGCCGAAGCTGCATGATGTCCATGTCCTGCACGAGTGTCAGGAGGAAAACGGGTAATGATAACATCCGGCTTGAACTTGCGTATCACCCACACCACATCACTTAATATTTTATCGTGTCCCCATGTTTTCAATGCCTCGTCGGATGATTTACAAAATCCAAAATCATAAGCCCTGCTGAAAAATTGTTCTGCACCATCTATCCTTCTTGCCGCCAATAACTCCTGTGTGCGTATCAATCCCAGGTCAACCCCCTGCTCATCCCCTATCAGGTTTTGCCCTCCATCGCCTCTTGTTAAACTTAAATAACCCGTGCGATATAATTTTTCGTTGGCGAGATAGGCGAGTAATCGTGTATTCTCATCGTCAGGATGCGCTGCTATGTATAATACAGAACCTAACACATCCAGTTTTTTTAATTGCAATAATATCTCGGAAGAAGTGTAAGTTTTTGGTGTCTGAGCATAGGTAAATATCGAATAATAGACCGTGAAAAGGAGAAGCAGTAGTGTTTTTCGCATTATAATCTAATTTATCTGACCTTGTTATACTAATTTAATGATATGTCGTACAAATTGCTTATCTAAATTACAAAAAGCTATCACAAACCTTTTGCTGAAAGATCAACAAAAAAACAAATTGAAGATCGAATAACCAATATTTAATGCTGATGTTCACTAAAAAGTAAAAAACTGTTGTTTTAAGATCAATTAACATGCATGAACCCTTAGTTTTAAACAAACCTTAATAAAAAACGTCGCATAAAGTCGGTAATGTATTTGCTTGTATTAGCTATTTTTACAAATAATTTTAAGTATCTGCGGAAATTCTGGAAAATATTAAAGCGGTTTGTGCTGGCGGTGTTGTTGCTGCTGGTTTTTTTATATTTTATTTTACAGGTTCCTGCTGTGCAAACCTGGGTGATCCATCGGGTTACCGGTGTACTTTCCGAAAATCTTCATACCAAAGTTGAGATCAAACATATTGCTTTTAGCTTTTTTGCTAAAATGGATATGCAGGGGCTTTTGATCAGAGACCGCCAACAGGATACTTTAGTGTATGCCGGCAGCGCTAAAGTAAATATTACCGATTGGTTTTTTTTGAAAGATAAGGCAGTGATTCAATATGCAGGATTAACAGACGTAACGGTGAACATGAAACGAACCGATTCTGTTTGGAACTACCAATTTTTAGCAGATTATTTTTCAAGCGATAAAAAAGATACTTCTACTAAAGCCGGACTTCAACTGGATATTAAAAAAGTATATCTTAAAAATGTTCATTTTAATAACCTGGATGGATGGGTTGGCAAGGATATGCGTATTGGCATAAATGAGATGAATCTTGTTGCTGATTCTATTGATTTTAAAAAGAAAAAATTGGTCATTCAATCATTGGATCTGGATGCACCATCTTATTCCGAATATTTTTACGAAGGAAAAAGAAAAGCTTCTGTTAATGCTACTTCACAAGCACCGGAGGTCGATTCCTTAACGAATAAAACAGCTGAAGACTCCTGGTTTATTTCTGTAAAGAATTTGCAATTGAATAATGGCAGCTTCGCCTCTCTCCGCCAGAAAGATGTTCCCGGTGACGCAACCGTTTTTGACGGAGAGAATATTTTGTTCTCTTCTATCACGGGCAGTTTAAAAAATGTACTGCTACAAAAAGATACACTCACAAGTAATGTGCACTTGTCAGCTAAGGAGCGTTGTGGTTTTATTTTAAGAAAGATAGATGCCGATTTTACATTTGCTCCTACCCTGATGGAGTTTAAAAACCTGGACCTGGTAACAAACCGAAGTCATCTGAAAAATTATTATGCTATGCACTATAATGATTTTACAGAGGGAATGGATGATTTTTCGACGGCTACCAAGCTAAACGCCAACTTTGATAACAGTGTAGTGTATAGTGATGATATCGCTTTTTTTACATCTGCCTTAAAAACATGGAAACGTCAATTTAATTTATCAGGCACGTTTGATGGGATGATAAGTAATTTTTCTGCCCGCAAAATGAAAATAAAAAGTGGCAATTCATCGTTGGATGGAGACATCACTATGAATGGTTTAACGAATATCAATAACACCTTTATTGATTTCAAATCCAATAACCTGCAAACAAGTTTTGCTGATGTTTCGGTAATTGTTCCTTCTTTAAAAAAGATCGATCTGCCAAGATTGAATAAGTTAACCAACATTCAATTTAAAGGCAACTTTACAGGATTTTTAAAAGACTTTGTGGCATTTGGCTCATTGAACACAAACCTGGGTGTTATTTCAGGAGATGTAAACCTGAAATTTCCCGACAATGGAGCGCCTGCATATAGCGGTGTTGCCTCTACTCCTGATTTTCAACTCGGACAGTTTATTGGCATTAAGGATATTGGAAATATCGCTTTCAATGGTAAGATCAATGGTAGCGGTTTTGCAGCTGAAAATGTAAATACTAACTTCGATGGAACGATCTCAAAGTTGGAGTATAACGGTTACGCATACAAGAACATTAATGTAAAAGGCGATTTTAAGAAGCGGTTGTTCAATGGCGATCTCAGCATTAACGATCCCAACTTAAAATTGGATACCTTACAAGGGCGTATTGATCTAACAGGTAAAGAACCTCAATTTGATTTTTCAGCAAATCTTACCAATGCAAATTTCAAACAACTAAATCTTACCAAGGATGATTTTACATTAGGCGGTAATTTTAAGCTTAATTTCTCCGGTAGCAATATTGACAATTTCATAGGCGCTGCCAGTATCAATAATGCCAAATTCCTGCACAATGGCATTCCTGTATTGTTTGACTCATTAATATTAAGGTCTGAACTACTCGATAATGAAAAAATCTTAACGTTGCAATCAAATGAAATCGCAGCTTCAGTAAGTGGAAAGTTTAAAATAGTGGAATTACCGGAAGCTTTTAAGGTCTTTCTCAATCATTATTACCCTTCTTATATAGAAACCCCCGATCATGCTATTGAAGACCAGGATTTCCGTTTTCAAATAAAAACACAAAATGTTGATAGCTATTTTCAATTAATGGATAAAAAACTGGGTGGCTTTAATAATGCAACTATTTCGGGTAACCTGGCTTTGTCTAAAAACAATTTAAGTGTATTGGCAGACCTGCCTGAATTTACTTATGATGGTAAACGTTTTACAGACATCCACCTGGAAAGCTCCGGCAATCAAAATAACCTGCTTACTAAAGTGAATGTAAGCGATATCACGCTGAACGATAGCATGCACCTGCCTTCTACCAGTATTGTGTTGAATTCGCACAATGATTATTCTGACATCAATATTAAAACAAAAGCAAGCAAAACTCTTAGTGATGCCTCTTTAAATGCAACCGTACAAACATTGAATAATGAAGTGAAAATTCATTTTCAACCATCCTCTTTTATTGTGAACGATAAAGAATGGGACCTGGACAAAGATGGAGAACTGACATTAGGAAACTCTCAAATAGTTGCCGACAATATCCGGCTTAGCCAGGGAACGCAGGAAATAAAATTCTCTACACAATCATCTAGTACAAATCGTACGAATGATGTTGTTGTCAATCTATCTCAATTGAACATTAATGACGTAGCGCCCTTTGTTGTTACCGATCCCAAGCTCGAAGGAACTATGACGGGCAGCGTTGTTATTGCTGATCTTTTTAAAAAGCCTGTTATTAATTACAATGTAAAAGCTGATCAGTTCAGGGTTGATAATGATTCCATCGGAACATTATTTGCAAGCGCCAATTACAATAGTGAAACAGGTACTATCCGCTTTGCAGCAGACGGTAATAATCCTGCTGCCAAATTAAATATTAAAGGCACCATCAACCTAAACGATTCTACCGATAAACAAACAGACATTTCTTTCATTGCAGACAAATTCGATTTAAATATATTAAATACATACCTGGGCAGCGTTTTCAATGACATTAAAGGATATGCGAACACCAGCGACCTGCGCATTACAGGCAATGGAAAACATCCGTATATAACAGGAACGGCTACCCTAAACGATGCTTCGATACGGGTAAATTATACCCAATGCCGATATGATTTTAATAATGCAACTGTTATTTTCAATCCTGATGAAATAGATATCGGGAATATAAAGGTAAGAGACAGCTTAGGCAACCAGGGATTGGTAAGTGGTAAAATGTATCATAATTTTTTCAAGGATTTTGAATTTGATAACCTGCACTTTGAAACGGATAAAATGCTGGTGTTAAATACTACTAAAAAAGATAACAATCTTTTTTTTGGGAAAGTATTTGGCAGAGCAGACCTTACGCTCAACGGACCTATCACCAATATGCAGATGAGCATTAATGGTGAAACATCCAGTACAGACAGTAGCCATATAACATTATTAAGCGACAATAATTCTGAAAGCAAAAGCATCGACTATATCGACTTTATACAATTTGGTAAACAGATGGGCACTTATAAAGGCAGTAAATCATCTAACATAACGGTTGATATGAACTTATCTGCAAACCCTGCCTGTAAAATTGATGTGGTCTTAGATGAAACAACCGGCGATATTATCAAAGGTGAAGGTTATTGCAATCAATTGAATATTCGTGTTGGTACTAACGAACCCCTTACTATTCGTGGACGTTATGATATTACAGACGGAGAATATACTTTTAACTTTCAAAAGTTCTTAAAGAAACCGTTTACCCTGAGCAGCGGAAGTTCCATCACCTGGACAAAAGATCCTTATACTGCTTCTATTGATATCACTGCAGAGTACCTTGCAAAGAATGTTGATTTCAGCAGTATTCCTTCTATTAGTTCTACCAGTGGAGGTGTATCCCGTTTAAAAAGCGATCTGAATATTATTGCTCACTTAACTAAAACATTAAATCAACCTTATATAACTTTTGAGTTGGAACTACCTCCAAGTAGTCCAAGCAGTTTAAGAAGTGATGTACTTGTTACCAAGCGTTTACAGGATTTTAAAAACGACGTCAATGAGATGAACAAACAGGTAGCATCTTTACTTATGTTCAATACGTTCATCAACAGTACACAAAGCTTTATAAGCGCCAGCAGCGGGTATAATGTGTTGTCCGGCACGCTTAGTAGTGTAATATCCAATTACCTGGCAGCACGCTTTAATGCAGTTTTACAACGTTATGGTGTAAAAAATGCAACTTTCTACTTCAATTCTAATTCTACTTATGGCACTACTGCCGAGAACAATGCTGCAAAAATTCAAGGAGCTATTGCCAGCGGCGTAGTACTTCGTTCTGATAATGGCAGATGGCTTGTTTCTATTGGTATCAATCTTGATTATAATGATCCCTACCTGCTTACTACCAATAACAACAATGTTTTTGTTACTCCCGATGTTACTGCTGAATATTTGATTTCCCAGGATGGAAGGATCCGTTTGGTTGGCTTTAATAATACCAGCGTGGATATAAACGGGCAACGCAACCGAAGCGGTTTAAAATTAAGCTATCAAAAAGATTTTGATAAAAAAGCTGCGGAAGAAAAAAAGACCATGACAGTTGATAGCACTAAAACAATACAAACAAGCGGATCGAATTAAAAATAATCCTTTATTCTTTGTTTAAGATATTATGTCCTAATTTATCTCTTTTTGTAGTTAGGTATTTTTTATTGTGTGCATTTGGTTTCATTTCAATAGGCACTGTATCCACAACCTCCAATCCATAACCTAACAAACCTGCACGCTTGCGGGGATTATTACTCATCAATTTCATCTTACTAATACCTAAAGAGCGCAGTATTTGAGCACCTACGCCGTAGTCACGTTCATCCATTCCAAAACCCAATTCTAAGTTTGCTTCTACGGTATCTCTGCCTTGTTCCTGTAATTTGTATGCTTTTAATTTATTGAGTAAACCAATACCACGCCCTTCCTGGTTCATGTATAAAACCAATCCCTTCCCTTCCGCTTCTATCATACTCATTGCATGATGCAATTGCTCACCACAATCGCAACGCAGGGAACCTAAAATATCACCCGTCATACAGCTGCTGTGTACACGCACCAATACCGGTTCATCCTTTTTCCATTCACCTTTTTTCAGCGCTAAATGAATATCACCGGTGTTTAATTGTTTAAAAGCGATCAATTCAAATTCGCCATATTTGGTTGGCATATGTACTCTTTCTTCTTCATGAATTAAGGTTTCATTCGTCAACCTGTATTCGATCAAATCTTTAATTGATATCAATTTAAGATCGAATTTTTTTGCAATTTCTTTCAACTCAGGCAAGCGGGCCATGCTGCCATCTTCATTCATGATCTCAACCAATACACCACCATAAGGAGCAGGAAACCCTGCCAATCTTGCCAGGTCGGTAGTTGCTTCTGTATGACCGGCTCTTCTTAAAACACCGCCTTTTTTTGCACGTAACGGAAAAATATGTCCTGGTCTTCCCAGGTCTGAAGGTTTTGTCTCAGGATTAATTAATGCCTGAACAGTTTTAGCTCTGTCATGCGCTGAAATACCCGTAGTACATCCATGTCCTAACAGGTCAACGCTTACGGTAAAAGCAGTCTCATGCAAAGATGTATTACTGCTTACCATCAGTTGCAGATCCAGTTCATCGCAGCGCTCATCTAATAAAGGAGTACAGATCAATCCACGCCCGTGCAAGCTCATAAAATTTATCACTTCAGGAGTTACACTATTAGCTGCAATAATAAAATCGCCTTCATTCTCACGATCCTCATCATCTACCACAATGATCATTTTCCCGTTCTTAATATCCTCAATGGCGCTTTCAATACTATCTAACATAATCAAAATTTAAGGTGCAAAGGTACAACGTTTTAAAGCCTTACTCAAGCCTAATTGTAAGCGATATGTAATATTTATTTCTGTCCCGACTGCATCTCAGTTACGAACATCGTTGTGTCACTCACTGCAACGGCATACCGCATTTCAGCTTTAACTAAATCGTAGATATAACAATAAAAATTATAAGAAAGTTTAATTGTAACTTGCAATACATGGGGTTTTTAAGACAAATAGCAGAATATTTATATCTCCGCAAAAGAGATCCCAACGATCCTCCCACTCAATGGATGAAGTACATGCATGGCATTAACCGCATATCCATCCTGTTATTTATAGTAGCAATAATTATTATAGCTGTGAAGCTGCTTACGCATAAGATGTAAGAAAAGTATAAATGCTTTTAGCTGCATTTGCAGAAGCATTCCCGCCCTGAGCCAATAAACTTTTTAAATCAGCATAATCTTTTTTCAGTTGCTGTTTTCGCTGTTCGTTATTAAGGATATCATTTAGTTCCTTAGTAAGATTTTCCACTGTTAACGCATCTTGAATCAATTCCTTTACCACCAATTTATCCATGATCAAATTTACCAGACAGATGTATTTTATTTTGATCAACCGTTTGGCAATTTGATAAGAAATATTGCTGCCTTTATAACACACTACTTCCGGTACGCCGAACAAGGCTGTTTCCAATGTAGCTGTACCGCTTGTTACCAAAGCAGCTGTTGCATTGTTTAATAGCTCGTAGGTTTTGTTTGAAACTGAGGAAACATTTTTATAAGGTGCTAACAATGTACTATAGAATTCATCTTCCAGTCCCGGTGCTTTGGCTACAACAAATTCATATTCCGGGAAATGTTTGGAAGTTTCCAGCATCAACGGCAACTTTAATAATATCTCTTGTTTCCTGCTGCCCGGCAGCACTGCAATAGTTTTTTTTGACGATTGACGATCAGTAATTGACGATTTAAAATCATCGATCACTTTCACCAATGGATGACCGAGGTATTCTACATCATAATTCCATTTTTTATAAAAGTCTTTTTCAAATGGAAGGATGACCAGCATCTTATCTACACATTGCTTAATTGATTTTACCCTGCTTTCTTTCCATGCCCAAACCTGAGGAGAGATATAATAGATAACCTTTAAATTGTTTTGTTTTGCCCATTTTGCTATACGTAAATTAAAGCCGGGATAATCAATCAAAACCAATGCATCAGGCTTAAACTGCAAAATATCTTCTTTGCAAAATGCAAGATTGCGCAAAATGGTTTTCAGGTTTTTTACCACCTCTAAAAAACCCATAAAAGCAAGATCCCGGTAATGCTTTACCAGCTTAGCTCCTGTAGCCTGCATTTTATCGCCGCCCCAGCAACGAATGGTAGCAGACGGATCTAACTGTTGCAATTCTTTTATCAAATTACTTCCGTGCAAATCTCCGCTTGCCTCGCCTGCTATGATGTAATAACGCATGCCCGCAAGTTAATAGAATTTTATTTCGTTCCTAAACCGATTGATTAAATTTGAGAAACCTAAAACGAGTTTATGAAAAAAATCTTCAGCACATTACTTATTCTCATTTTCACGTTGCCAGTTATTGCGCAACACTATCCCGAAAGTCAGACTGATGGAAAATATTATACGGTGAATGGCGCTAAGCTTTGGACGGTATCTTTCGGTAAAGGCGATCCGCTCTTTTTCATTGCCGGCGGACCTGGTGGTACGCATTACGGATTAAGAGACTTTGATACATTATCCTCTCAATATACATTGGTGTATTATGATGGTTTTGGAAGAGGCAAATCCGATACAGCAAAAAATGTAACAGAGTATACGCTTGACCGTGATATTGAAGACCTGGAAGGTTTACGTAAAGCAATGGGCTATGAAACCATCAATGTTTTGGGGCATTCCTACGGCGGCGTAGTGGCACAAGGCTATGCTATTAAATATCCGCAGCATGTTAAGCATTTGATACTGGCAAACACCTTTCACAGCTTTATCATGTGGCAGGAAAACGATGATAACAGCAATCGTGAAATAAAAGAAAATTATCCTGAAGTGTGGGATACATTAATGAAAGTACGGGAACTAGGTGCTATATCAAGCGATCCAATTCACCAGGAAATTTATGGCAAAGTGCCGTATGGATTTTTATATGCATATAATCCACAAAATTTTATTGCACATGGAAGAAAACCATACCCTAATGGTTTTAATTCAAAGTTGTATTACCAAATGGTAGGCAAAGATGGTGATTTTATTGTAGGCAGCGATATCGGCACCTTTGATTATCGTCAGCAATTAAAAGACCTTAAAATGCCGATACTTATTATTGGCGGTCGTTACGACAGGGTTGCTGTGCCCACCATGATGGTAAAATACAAAGAGTATTGTCCGCAGGCAAAATTTGTATTGTTTGAACACAGCGGTCATAATCCACAGGTAGAAGAACCCGAAAAAGAATTTAAATTGATCCGTGAGTTCTTGAGTAAATAGAACGCAGATTTTTATGCTATTTTGATGGCGGATTTATAAAAAGCGGCTCAATGAACGTTCCTTTTCATAATTGGCAACGTTTCCGTTATTAGTAAGCTTAAGATGTTCCTTTATAAGGTTTTCCCCCTAATTTTGCCCGTCATTATTAATTGCTAATTATTCATTATTAATTATACAATACTCATGTCAGTTTTAGTAAATAAAGATTCTAAAATTATTGTACAGGGTTTTACCGGTACAGAAGGTACTTTTCATGCTACGCAAATGATCGAATACGGGTCAAAAGTGGTAGGTGGTGTTACGCCGGGTAAAGGCGGAAGCACTCATTTAGACAAACCTGTGTTCAACACGGTGGCAGATGCTGTAAAAACTACAGGTGCTAACGTTAGTATAATATTTGTGCCGCCGGCATTTGCTGCAGATGCTATCATGGAAGCTACTGATGCCGGTATTGCATTGGTAATTTGCATTACAGAAGGTATTCCTGTGCAGGACATGGTTAAAGTAAAAAATTATTTATTAGGTACTAATACCCGCCTGATCGGGCCAAACTGTCCGGGCGTAATTACTGCCGAAGAATGTAAAGTAGGTATCATGCCGGGCTTTATCTTCAAAAAAGGAAGAGTTGGTATCGTTTCAAAATCAGGTACACTTACTTACGAAGCTGCAGACCAGGTAGCAAAAGCCGGTTTGGGAATTTCTACTGCGATTGGTATCGGTGGCGATCCGATCATCGGAACTCCTACAAAAGAAGCGGTTGAATTATTATTGAACGATAGCGAAACTGATGCGATCGTAATGATCGGTGAAATTGGTGGTGGCATGGAAGCAGAAGCTGCCCGTTTCATTAAAGCATCTGGCAATAAAAAACCTGTTGTAGGCTTTATTGCCGGGCAAACAGCGCCTCCGGGTCGCCGTATGGGACACGCCGGAGCTATTGTTGGCGGTGCTGATGATACAGCCGCTGCTAAAATGAAAATTATGGCTGAATGCGGTATTTATGTAGTGGCAAGCCCTGCAGATATTGGCAAAACCATTGCCGAAGTATTAAAAAAGTAATTGAATTTATTAATGAAATCATAAACTCCGCCGATGCGGAGTTTTTTTATGCAAATAATTCTGGTAACTCATCTTAAGAAAGTATATTTTTATTATGTAAAAAACTTTAGTTCTTTATTCAGCATTGTGGAGTTTATTCTGAGAAACGAAGGATCACACTGCAACGGCATACTATTACTAAACTATTATTTTCACACAACGAAACAACGATAACTGAGAATACAAAGTCTCTATGTAACTGTGTGAAACTCCATTAAAAATGTATTTATGATAACAAAAAGAATTTTGCTTGCTGTATTACTACTTACAGCTACTCATACCATCATCGCTCAACAAAAAGATTATGCGGCTAATTGGAAAAAAGTTGATCAATTGGAGAAGAAAGGATTAACCAAAAGCGCTTTACAGGAAGTACAAAAAATATATGCGCTCGCTGTAAAAGAGAATAACGATGTACAACAGGTAAAAGCCTGCATTTACCAGGCTAATTACAAAACTGCTTTGCAGGAAGGTAGCGCCCAGTCAAACATTTTCTATTTTGACACATTAGTAAGCAAGGCTAAAGTTCCAGCCAAAAACATTTTGCAGAGTATACAGGCACAATTGTATTGGCAGTTTTTACAAAACAATCGCTATAAATTTTACAATCGCACTCAACTACAAACGGAGAATAGTAAAGACATTACTACCTGGAGCATTGAAAAATTAAGTGCTACCATTGCAACTTTATACAAACAATCGCTTACCAACGAAACTATACTTAAAAAGATCAACATCAATACATATGATGCTATCGTTGTAAAAGGACAGAACACCCTCAAGCTTCGTCCATCCTTGTATGATTTTCTTGCTTTTCGGGCACTCGATTATTTTAATAATGATGAACGTTCTGTAACCAAGCCTGCTTATGAATTTACGATTGATGACGAAGCCTACTTTAAACCCGCTATTGAGTTTACAGGCAGCCATTTTCAAACCAAAGATTCTTCATCCTTATATTTTAATGCCATCTTACTGTTACAGGATATTTTGAAATTCCATTTGTCAGATGCTTCGCCTTCAGCCTTGATCGACGCAGATATTCTACGTTTAAATTTTGTACACGATAAAGCGGTAATGGAAAATAAAGATGAGCTTTTTGAAGGAGCCTTAAGATCGATCGAAACAAAATATCCCAACGATTCTGTTACCGCACAGGCAATGTATTTGCGTGCTGCACTTTACTATCAACATGGACAAAAGTTTGAACCGCTAACCAATACAAAAGATCAATACGAAATAAAACGGGCAAAGGAATTGTGCGAAACCATTGTTCAAAAATTTCCAAAATCAGAAGGTGGCATCAATGCAAAAAACCTGCTCAGTTCTATTACCGAACCATCATTAAAATTAACATCCGAGCAGGTAAACATCCCTTCTCAACCTTTCCGCAATCTTGTTTCTTATAAAAATATCAATACGCTGTATGTGCGTATCATTAAAACATCCCGTGAGGAAATAAAAAAACTGGATCGCAACGATGCTAAAAAATACTGGACAAACATTACAAAACTTAAACCCATAAAAGAATGGAATATTGCATTGCCCAACCTGCAGGATTACCAGCAACATTCAACAGAAATAAAAGCAGATGGATTGGAAGATGGTGTGTACTTTATTTTAGCGAGTCAACAGCCTGATTTTTCACTAACCAAAAATGTATTATCAAAACAAGTAGTGTATGTAAGCAATATCAGCTTTATCCATACAGACAATGATTATTATATTCTCAACAGGGATAGCGGCGAACCTTTATCAAATGCACAGGTACAGGTTTGGGAAAGCAAGTATAACTATACAACCTATCAATACGATCAAACCAAAGCAGAAAAATATACTACTGATAAGAACGGGCATTTTAAACTAAGGAACTCAAAGGATTACAGGAATATTTTACTGCAAATAATTGCAGGTAATGATGAGTTATTTTTAGACAATGAAATGAACAGCAATTCAGTTTATAACAGTTATGCTAAAGAAACAGCTAAGCCTTTTGGATTTTTATTTACCGATCGTAGTATTTACCGACCTGGGCAAACAGTTTATTTTAAAAGTATTTTTGCATCCACTGACAGCGTTACCAAAAAGACCAGTACCGTACAAGGTTTTAACACTACTATATTACTGATGGATGCCAATTTTCAAAAAGCAGCGTCCCTGTCAGTTACAACCAATGAGTTTGGTTCCTGCAACGGAAAATTTGTTTTACCTCAAGGTTTGCTAACCGGGCAATTCTCTATCCGGGATTCTATCACCGGCAGTAATGTTTATTTTAATGTTGAAGAATATAAGCGCCCAAAGTTTTCTGTTGACATTCCTAAACCCAAAGCCACTTATCGTTTAAACGATAGCATTACCGTTACAGGCACGGCAAAAGCGTATGCAGGCAACAATATCGATGGTGCTAAAGTTAGTTATCGTGTGGTTCGCCGAGTACAATATCCTATCTGGTGGGATTATGGTTTTTCATTTAGAAAAACTATTTATAATAATTCCGATGAAATGGAAATTACTAACGGAGAAACAACAACTGATGAGAAAGGAGAATTTACTGTTCATTTTAAAGCAATCCCTGATAAAAGCGTTGATAAAAAAGATGAGCCCATTTTTTATTATGATGTAACTGCTGATATTACTGATAATAATGGCGAAACAAGAAGCGGTAATACTTCCGTAGGGGTTTCTTACCAGACGCTTCAACTAAATATTAATGTAGCCGATAAAATTGCATTGGATAGTTTTAAACAAGCGACTATTAAAAGCACCAATATAAATGATATCGAAGAGAATGCTGCTGTTTCATTTACAATAGAAAAATTAAGATCCCCGGGAAAAATATTCAGAGAAAGATACTGGAATGAGCCCGATCAATTTGTAATGAGCAAAGATGAATACTACGGTTATTTCCCTTATGATATTTATAAGAATGAAAATGAAATAAAGAATTACGATGTACAAAACAAAGTATATGGTATTACGGATTCAACCAATAGAAAACTTATAATTGACAACAAACAATTTTCGACAGGCTATTATAAGCTCACTGCTACTACAAAAGATAAATATGGTGAAGATGTAAAAACAATAAAATATATTCAGTTAACTTCAATCAATACCTCCACAGAAAATTCAATTGAAATAAACAATGATAAACCAACAGCGGAACCCGGAGACAAGGTCAATTATTCTGTCAACACCGGTTTTGATAAGATCTGGACTATTCAATATGCATGCAAGATGAATAGGGATACATTGATTACATATCCTATCATTGGACAAAACAAACCCTTACAATTTACCATACCCATTACAGAAAATGATAGAGGTGGTATTGGATTAAGTATTGCCTTTGTAAAACACAATCGTGTTTATTCATCTGTTAACAACTTAAGTATTCCTTGGAGTAATAAAGACCTGAACATAAGCTTTAATACTTTCAGAGATAAATTATTACCTGGTGCCAATGAAAAATGGAGTGTTAAGATAAGTGGCAATAAAAATGAAAAAGTAGCAGCAGAGATGTTAACTGCAATGTATGATGCATCTTTAGATCAATTTAATCTCCATAGCTGGTATAAGCCAAATGTTTGGCCAAGCTTATATTTTATTATTAACTGGAGTAAAGATGGTTTTAATGATGCAGAATCCCAAGATTATAATACCTATAGCTATATTTCATATGACTATCCGAAGTCTTATGATTATATGTTTGGATTTGAAGATGCTCCATTAAAGAGTGTTCCATATTTTTATTTTAATAGTTCTAAATTTCAATATAAAGGAGATTATAGTGCAGATGAATCCGTTGCAGAAAGACCTACAGGCAATTTCACTAACGCATTGTTAAAAGGAAGAGTTTCAGGAGTTAACATGAAATCTCCCAAACCAAAATTCGATGATGCAGATGGTGATGGCATAGTGGATCAATTGGATAAAACAATCAGTCAGTCCAAACAAATCAACACAACCAATCCTGACAATATTCAAATTCGTAAAAACTTCAACGAAACAGCTTTCTTCTTTCCTGATCTTAAAACCGATGCTCAAGGAAACGTAGAATTTTCATTCACCATTCCTGAAGCACTTACACAATGGAAGCTGATGACATTGGCACATACAAAAGATATGGCAAGCGGTTATATAGAAAGAACATTGGTCACTCAAAAACAATTAATGATACAACCCAATGCGCCAAGATTTTTACGGGAAGGAGATAAAATAGAATTCAGTGCTAAAGTGGTGAATCTTAGTGACAGTATAATTACCGGCAATGCGCAATTGGAGTTAATAGATGCTACTACTGATCAGCCTGTAGATATTTCTTTTGCTAACAAAACAACATTGCAGGATTTCACTGTTCCGGCAGGACAAAGCATTGCAGTTAAATTTCCAATAACAATTCCTGTAAATTTCAACAGCGCTCTAACTTACAGAGTAGTAGCGAAAGCTAATAAGGTTTCAGACGGAGAAGAAAACACCATTCCTGTACTTACCAATCGTACACTTGTTACCGAAAGTTTACCGCTAAATCTTCGTAATACAAATAAGAAAGATTTTAAGTTTGAAAAATTACTAAACAGCGGCAGCAGTAAAACTTTAACCAATCAATCATTAACAATAGAATTTACATCCAATCCGGTTTGGTATGCTGTACAGGCATTGCCTTATTTAATGGAATACCCTTATGAATGTGCAGAGCAAACATTTAATCGTTATTATGCCAATACATTGGCATCTTACGTTAGTAACTCTACTCCAAAAATCAAAGCAGTATTTGAAAAATGGAAAACGATCGATACTGCGGCGTTACAATCGAACTTAGAAAAAAATGAAGAGTTAAAATCCGCTTTACTACAAGAAACGCCCTGGGTATTGGATGCACAAAATGAAGATCAACAAAAGAAAAACATTGCGTTGTTATTCGATATGGTTAAAATGAGCAGCGAAACACAAAAAGCAATCGACAAGTTAAAAGAATTACAAAGCAGCAATGGCGGTTTTGTTTGGTTCAAAGACGGTCCGGATGACAGGTACATTACTCAATATATTGTTGCTGGTATTGGTCACTTAAAGAAACTAAATGCAGTACAGTTATCACAGAACAAAGACCTGTCTGTTATTATCTTAAAAGCAATTCCTTATCTCGATAAAAAGATAAAAGAAGATTACGACAATCTTATAAAATCTAAAGTAAGGCTCAGTAATAATAATTTAAGTTCTATTGCGATTGATTATTTATACATGCGCAGCTTCTTTCCTGAATATAAGATTGCTGCTGCATCTCAAATAGCTTATAATTATTACAAATCTCAAGCGCAAAAATATTGGTTGAACAATAGTAAATACACTCAGGCGATGATCGCATTAAGCTTGAACAGAGCGAATGATAATATCACCTCAAAAGCGATCATTAAATCTTTAAAAGAAAATTCAATCACCAATGAAGAAATGGGCATGTATTGGAAAGAATGGAACACAGGTGGTTATTATTGGTATCAGGCACCGATAGAAAGCCAGGCATTAATGATCGAAGCATTTACAGAAATAGACAAGACACAAGTAACTATTGATGATCTTAAGACATGGCTATTAAAACAAAAGCAAACACAAAACTGGAAAACTACCAAGGCTACATCAGAAGCCTGTTATGCGCTATTATTAACCGGAAGTAAATGGCTGAACGAAGAAAAAACAGTCACTATACATTTAGGCGACACAACAATACAAACCGATCCTAAAAACACAGAAGCAGGTACCGGCTACTTTAAAACAAAAATTACCGGCAATATTATAAAGCCGGAGATGGGAAATATTTCTGTAGCAGTTTCTCCTGCTTCTTCTACAAGCAGTGGCGCCTGGGGTTCAGTCTATTGGCAGTATTTTGAAGACCTGGATAAAATAACGTCTGCAGAAACTCCTCTTAAACTTAGTAAGAAATTATTTATTGAAAGAAACTCAGACACAGGTCCCGTTTTAATTGCTATTACAGATAGCACCAGCTTAAAAGTTGGCGATAAAATAAAAGTGCGTATTGAATTACGTGTTGACAGAGACATGGAATATGTACACATGAAAGACATGCGTGCATCGTGCATGGAACCTGTAAATGTTTTAAGTGAATACAAATGGCAGGATGGATTAGGCTATTACGAAAGCACCAAAGACGCCAGCACTAACTTCTTCTTTAGCCAATTATACAAAGGAACATATGTTTTCGAGTATCCATTATTTGTAACACATAGTGGCAATTTCAGTAATGGCATTACAACTATTCAATGCATGTATGCACCTGAGTTTACCGCACACAGCGAAGGAGTGAGAGTAAATGTTACACCCTAAACAATGAGAAGAAAAAACAAACAGAGTTAATCACTGCTGTACTTTTTCTTTTTAGCATACACTTTTTTAGCAATGCCTACCAGGGTAAGAAATTCCTTTTGCAGGTAATCGTCGGCATTCACGGAAGTGAGGGCAAGATTTTCTATATCGGTCCAACCCGTAACACCAATAAATTTAGATGTGCGCAGTTTTAAACCAAACCAGTTTACTGCAGTTGCAAAACGTATGTCTTTATCAATATTCTTAAGAGGAGTATAATCATTTAAGCAGATATACCTGGATTGCTTTGTTGCAGCTTCGCCAGGCAAATTGTACTTCAAATAAACATCTGCTACTTTTTGTTGAAATGTTTTATTGATTGAATCCAGGGAAGAGGCAGGAGTAATTTCAAATGTTGCTAATACATTGCTGCCACTTCCTATTTCGCCGCCTGGCAATGTAAGAGTACTATCAGGTAACAGATCTTTTTTATTATCGAACCCGATCAAACGATACTGCTGTATCACCTCGGTGTTAAATTCCACATTTACAGAAGCATTATTAGCTACTGCAAAGATGGTTTGTGTCATTTCCTTTAACAGCATTTTCTCTGCATCATTGATATTATCCAAATAAGCATAATTACCACTTCCTTTTTTTGCCAGAACGTGCAGACTTGAATCTTTTAAATTTCCATTACCAACACCGATACAGCTAAGATAAATTTCTGCTTTGCTTTCTTTCTCTACTAATTTTTCCAGTTCCTCTTCAGTTGTTTGCGCTACATTAAAATCTCCATCTGTTGCTAAAATAATTTTATTATTAGCCTTTTTATTAAATGTTTTTTCTGCTGCCTTATAAGCTGCACGAATGGCGGCTTCGCCGGGCGTATCGCCATTAGGCGTTATTTGCTCTATCGCCTGTATCAACTTTTGTTTTTCTGATCCGCTGGTAGGAGGCAATATTGTTTCAACAGAACCACCGTATATTATTATTGAAACGGTGTCTTCCGGTCTTAGATTTTTAACCAACAATTGAAATGCAGCTTTTATCAAAGGCAGTTTGTTCGGCATATCCATGCTTCCAGAAGCATCCAGCAAAAAGATCAAATTGCACGGAGGTACTTTGGTCAGCTCAATTTTTTTTGCATTAATAGCAAGGTATAGCAACTTGTTTTTTAAATTCCATGGACAATCCGTTATAAAAGACTCTATCTTGAATGGCTCATTATTATCAGGCTCGCGGTAATGCAAGCCAAAATAATTCAGCAACTCTTCTATATGAACAGCATCTGGCGGTACTTCTGTTTTAAAATTCAAGAACCGATGTATATTACTGTAAGATGCTTTATCGATATTTAATGAAAAAGCAGTGTTGGGATATTGTTTTGCATTTGCAGTTTGATTCTCTATAAAAGAAAAATAAGAATCATCTTCAGGATATATGATAAAACGCTTTGCCTTGCTGATATCTGTTGTTATGGAATTAAGATGCGGCGTACTACGGGTTAGCTTCGCAGAAAAAGATCTGAGCACCAAAGACTGAAAAGCAGCATTCTTTAATTGTATGATCTTCGTTTCATAACCATCTAAACTAAATGTAGCAGAATCGGTAGCTGTTTTAGAAGTAATGCCGTAACTACCGTCGTTACCACCATAATACAGCATGCGGGTGGAGCGTATCAGGATTTTTACATTTTGCAATAATTCTCCGTTAGTATTTTTTATTTCTCCCGTAAAGTAATACTGGGCACATAGGTTTCCGGAAAAAAGAATGAAGAATATATATAGGAGTAGTTTTTTCAAATCGGGATATTATATTGGAGAAAATTAATAAAATATTGGAATTGTTCTAAAAATCTAACAATCAAAATTTGCACAATATTTATTCATCCAGCTGATAAATATCTGCGGTATTTCTTCCAAGCCCATCATAATCCAAACCAAAGCCTAATAAAAATTTATTCGGAACAGTAAACCCATGATAGTCGATCGTTAATGAATGCTGCAATGCATCCGGCTTAAATAATAAAGAAGCTATTTTTAAAGATGCCGGCTGCTGATCGTGTAACTGTGGTAAAAATTGCGATAATGTTTTTCCTGTATCCACTATATCTTCTAAAATAATTACATGTCGTCCTTTTAATGGTTCATCCAGCCCAATTGAAGTAATTACATTTCCGGTTGATTTTGTTCCTTTATAGGATGCCAGCTTTATAAAAGAAATTTCCGCTTCTATATGGATACTTTTAAACAGCTCTGCCGCAAACATGAATGAGCCGTTCAATATGGCAATGAATAAAGGTTTTTTACCTTTATAATCAGCATTTAATTTTTCAGCTAATAATTTAATACGCTCGTTTACTTCTGCAGCGCTTATATATGGTTTAAATTTTTTATCGTGTACCTGCATTAGTTATGGTTTGCTTACAATTAATTGTTGGCCTATTTGTATTTGTTCATCCGCCAGGTTATTCCATTCTTTTAGCTGATCCACTGTAACGCCGTATGTTTTTGCAATGGAATATAATCCCTCTTTAGGTTGAACATTATGGATAGTAGCATTGCCGTTGGCTTTAACGGGCACATCATTGGTAGCCGGTGCCAGCGTTGCAGTTGTTTGCGGTTTTAATTTCAATTTTGTACCCGGTATTAATTGCGACGATTCATTCAACTGGTTGTATTCAATTAAAGATTGCAATTGAATAGCATTTACCTGCGATACATCATATAGCGATTCACCCGGCTTTACTATGTAAAAATCTTTGTCACCGCTTGTTTGTTTGTTTTGTAAAAAGATGATCTGTGGTTTTGCTAAAATACCATCCTTCTTCATATCGTTATACTCTAAAAGTTTATTTAGGTCGATATTATTTTTTGAAGCAATAGCCAACAAAGATGTTCCTGCTGATGCAAAAATATATTTGGTATTATTTATGATACCGGCAGTACCTGCTGCATCCAGGTAAACAGGTGTGCTGGCATCTGAATTGTCATTTTCTAACTGTTTAACCTGCGCCACTTCGGAATCATCCTGGTAAAGAGAAGGGTCATAAACAGGCATATCCTTTGCTGCCAATAATGAATATTGTTCCAAATTATATTGTTCAATATTTCTTATTAAAATAGTAGGATACATTGGATTGGTTGCATAACCTGCTTTCTTTAAGCCATAGGCCCAGCCTTTATAATCTGTTGGATCAAGCTTAAATAAAAAACCATATCGATCCCCGCCACGCAAAAAATTGCTATGATCCCTGTACGAATCTTCTGCTGTTGGATAAGAACGAAAACATTCGCCTATTGCATCATCATTATGGCTAACACCACCGGCAGTCCATGTATTCTTACATTTAATGCCAAAATGGTTGTTTGATTTTTTCACCAGGTCGCTGTTACCGCTTTCCGTTTCCAGCAATCCCTGTGCTAATGTGATGGCAGCCGGCACACCCATGCGTTTCATTTCACGCATGGCAATATCTTTATAGGTTGCTATATATTGCTCAGGCGTTATTTTTTGCGCAGTAACAACCTGCGTCATTAATATGCATACAACAAGTGTTGTTATATTTTTCTTCATTTTCAATACAGAATTTTTGCTTTCCCTTTCATGCATCCCTGCTGAATTACATGAAGTATATCTTGTCTTGATTTTTATTTTTTTCTAATCAACATCAATCCATCTCTTACAGTAGCCAGCACTTGTTCTACCCTATCATCATTTTTCACATGTGCATTAAATGTATCTATTGCTTTTGCATTTTTACCGCTGATGGTTTCTAATAGTACTTCTCCATGAAACAACACATTATCTGCAATAATTAATCCATTCTGTTTCACCAATGGAACTACCAGGTCAAAATATTCTACATAACCTGTTTTATCCGCATCAATAAAAACAATATCCCATGTTTGATCTAACGTTGGAATAATTGTTTTAGCATCTCCCAAATGCAACTTTATTTTATCTTTTGCAAGGGAACGCTCAAAAAAACCTTTGGCGATATTCGCATCCTCTTCCCGTAATTCCAACGTGTGCAATTCGCCCCCTTCTTCTAATCCCTGTGCCAAACACAAAGCACTATAGCCGGTATAGGTTCCGATCTCCAATATGCATTTTGGTTTAAGCAACTTGCTCAAAAGCGACAAAAATCTCCCCTGCACATGGCCGCTAAGCATATGTGCATTGCTGTGTGTTTGCATGGTATATGCTGCCACTTCTGCTATCAGATCATCTTCCGGAGAAGTATATTCTTTTGCATAGGCTTCTGCCAAAGAGCTTACAATTTCCATCATCTGTTTACTTTAAAAAGACAGCCACCCCTCACTTTCAAATCAAAAGCAAAGAATGGCACTTACTAACGCTGCAAAAGTACACTATAATTTTAATTGGTTAACGGCTTTTTTGAAATTGCAAGAAGACCTAAAAATGTAAAAAGTCCGTTTATAATCAATATTTCTATCCCAACAACATATCCATTAAGATAAGCTACTGCATTGAGTTGCAGCATATAGCAGAGTATAGGGCTGATCAATGCAATCAACGCAATTATAAAATGATTGGGCAGGGTACGTTTTGTTAAAATTCCAAATGCAAACAAGCCGAGAAGCGGACCGTATGTGTAACCCGCCAGTTCTAATATCTTATCTATGATCGATCGGCTGTTGATACATCTAAAAATGAGTATGCAAATAAAAAAGATAATAGTAAGAGAAAGATGCACGCTCATTCTTATTTTTTTCTTTTGCTTTTCATTCAGATCATCTCTTTGTTTTAGCCCTAAAATATCAATACAAAAAGATGAGGTGAGCGCTGTTAACGCACCATCAGCACTGGGAAACAAAGCAGATATTAATGCTATAATGAAAATAACAGCTATAGCAGAAGGCATGGTTTGCAGCAAGCCCAAAGCGATGGATGGGAATAAACTATCTCCTGTTATATTCGTTCCGTTCTGAGCAAACGTCCAAACCGGTTTTCCATCGATCATTATATTTTGAAACGAAGCACCGTAATGATACGCATACAAATACAATAAGCCCCCTAACAATAAGAACAAGAGGTTCACAAAAACAAGCACTACGCTAAAGGTTAGAATATTTTTTTGAGAATCCTTTAATGTTTTAACGCTGATATTTTTTTGCATCATTTCCTGGTCAAGTCCCGTCATGGCAATCGTTATAAAAGCACCTCCGATAATCTGCTTCAGGAAAAATGTTTTGCTTTTATAATCCATATCAAAAATACGTGTCAGATGTTTTGATTCCATTGCATTAACAGCATTGCCAACAGATAAATGCAGGTGAGATAAAATGTAAATTGTGCAGACGATCAAGCCTACTATCATTAAAGTTGTTTGCAAGGTATCGGTATATACAATTGTTTTTACACCGCCTTCGAACGTGTATAAAAGGATCATTAATAAAACCACTGCAACGGATATCCAGAAAGGAATTTGTAATCTTGATAAAATAAAAATGTGCAGAATATTAATTACCAAATACAATCTTGCAGTGGCACCGACTGTTCGTGATAAAATAAAAAAAGAAGCACCTGTTTTATACGCCCAATTTCCAAACCGTTGTTGCAGGTAATTATAAATAGAAGTAAGATTCATTTTATAATATAAAGGCAGCAGCACATATGCAATTACCATGTATCCTAATAAATACCCGATCACTACCTGGAAGTATATTATGCCTGTTGCCAAACCTCCTGCCTTGGCAATATTTCCAACACTTCCCGGAACACTCACAAAGGTTACTCCGCTCAGGGAGGTGCCGATCATTCCAAATGCTACCAGCATCCAGTTGCTGTTTCGGTTGCCAATAAAAAAAGAATCGTTATTGGAATTACGACTGGTGTACCAGGCTACCGCAAAAAGTATTAAAAAATATCCAACAACAAAACAAAGCAACAACTGTGCAGACATAAATGAATTAATAATGGTTTAATACTATAAATTAGCAGAAGCAATATCACTAATTTAATTTCAAGTTAGATAATTTATGACAATAAAAGCCATGGCTGTTTTTTGCGGAAGTAAAACCGGTAATGATCCGTTGTTTATACAACATGCTCAACAATTAGGTTATCTGCTTGCAGAAAAAGGGATTGACGCAATTTATGGAGGCAGCAGCAAAGGCTTAATGGGTGCCGTTGCTAATGCTGCTATGGAAAGAAATGGAAAAGTGATAGGTATTATTCCTTCTTTTTTTACACAATGGGAACACCAGCATACTACTATTACAGAGTTAATAGTAGTAGATGATATGCATACCAGGAAAAAATTATTGTATGAACGTTGTGATGCTGCTATTATACTTCCCGGCGGCGTAGGAACCCTGGATGAATTTTTTGAAATGCTCACCTGGAATCAATTAAGCATTCACAACAAAAAGATATTCTTATTGAATACAAATGGTTTTTATAACTTCTTATTGAATCATTTAAAAAAAATGCAGGAAGAAAACTTTCTGCATGAAAAAATTGATTCAAGAATAACGATTTTAGAAAATCCTGAATTATTACCGGACTATTTATTTTAGTTGGAACTTCTGTAACGACTTCTACTTCCCTGGAACAAAGGGATCTGCACGCCTCCGCGTATGATTGGAACTATTGCCGGCTTGCCACTGGAAGTTGGTTCTGTGTAAGGCGAATAATCTCTATCTAAAACATCAAACAAAATAGAAAGATAGAAAAATGGCTCACGGCTATTATCCCTATCCGTACAATAACCTGCACCTACTAACAAACTTGGAACGGAGATATTAGGATAGTTGTATGTATTGCCATTAGCATCTACATCGTGTTGATGAATAAAATTTTCTTCGAACTGTGCCTGCACAAATATTACGTCTATCGGATAGATCTTTGCAAATACTCCCGGGCCATATAAAAGCTGCCGTAATTTATCGCCGGTTAATTCTCCATATGAATTAATATACCGACTGGAAGAATATGTAAAATTAAATGCAATTCCAGCATCCAGCCATTTTGCAACACTATATCCTAATACAGGATTGGCGCCCAATACCGTTGAATAAGTTGAAATACCCACATTCACTCCGCCTCCTGTAAAGAGATTTTCTTTCTTGAATACTTTTTCTCCTTCTTCCTTTGCTTCTTGTGCTAATGATATCATTGAAATGGAAAGAAATAATACGGCAAAAAATATTTTTTTCATTATATAGGTTTTATAAAATCAGGATAAAAATAAATGAAATTAATGAACGCTGTTAAAATTGTGGGCACAGGCTTTGTCGTTTATCTCCATTATAGTTATTATAAAAACCTTTTTTTATAATACTCAATTCCTGTGCACCCTGCGAGCTGTTAAAATTACTTAAGGAAGAGTTTGTTACATCATAACTAAATGTAAAACGAATGTTATTTATCTCCAACCCTGCTGTAGGTATCAACGCATCTCCCAAACGGTCGTACAAGCCTAATATCAATTGCCTATCACCTTCTTTATCGCCACTTAGATCATAGTTGAGCGTAAGTCCTAATATCGTTTCAGTAGCATTTGCCTGCGTTGTAAAATACCCATTCGGATTTAAAATAACACGATCATTTACTTTTAACATCGCGTCAGCAAAAACAACATGTCGCATTGGTATGATGCTTCCTTCTCCTTCAGTAAAAAATGTTTCCCGTGGCTGATTTACATGTAGCAATGAATATCCAAAGTGGACATACGTATTTTCATTAGGGAAATAAGCATAGTTCATTCCAACCTGTATATCAAAATAGCTGACATTGGTATTGGTAAGTACTACAGAAGTAGGTAACCCGGCGTCGAAAAATTTACCGTCAAACTGGTCAGGAAAAACCAACTTGCTTACATCAATACGTTTATTTGCCCAGCCCAGGTTAAAGCCGGCACTTAACAAGCTGCTTTCTCCTAACATTTGATGATATGCCAAAGAACCATACACTTTTGTACTTCTCATATTTCCACTACCTGCCACATCACTAAGTATTACGCCGCCTAAGCCCAACCAGCCATTTTCAAATTTATTGCGCATTACCTGCGCATCTCCAAATACGCTGAATGTTCTATAAGGTGATGACAATATTGATGACCATTGATTGCGATACGTTCCGCCAAAACGATAATCGGCATCAGGTATAAAGCCTGTATTAGCAGGATTGGCTGTTAATGGCGAATTATAGAATTGCGAAAAATGCAGGTCCTGTGCTTCACCATAAAGAAATGGCGCACATCCAATGATCAATAATAATATTTTTCGTTTCCAATTCATCTGTTCAATTTAAAATTCTTCTGTTAATTACTTCTTATCTCAATAATGATATATCTCCCGTCTTACGATACTTTTTTCCGTTTGTAAATTCAACATCTAACGTGTACGTATAAACATCCATTGGTTGCAATGCTCCTTTAAAAGTTCCATCCCAACCATTATCCTTATCATTTGATTGAAAGATTAATTGTCCCCAGCGATTATAAATTTTCCAATCCATTTTTCCAATGCCGAATCCAACCACTTTAATTACACTGTTTGTTCCAAATTTTCCGGGTGTAAAAGCATTGGGAACATCCAACAAAGGCAACACAATTGCTGTAATATCCTGGCAGGTGGTATCTGCACATCCCACATCATTTAATGCTACTAAACAAGTATGAAATGTAGTAGAGGCATTATATTGATGAATAGGATTAACGAGTATTGATGTATCTCCATCTCCAAAATTCCAGACATAATGTGTAGCATTTACAGAAGCATTGGTAAATTCTGTCGGTGTATTTTCTTTTGATGGATCAGGTGAATAGGTAAATGTGGCAGTTGGCTTTTGAACAACCATTATTGTAAAATAAGTTGTATCCACCAAATTACAGGTAGAGATGTCCTTTGCAATTAACCGTATGGTATAAGTACCTGTATCGCTATATAAATGTGTTACTGTTGGGTTGGTGCTCGTGGATGTTGTTCCATCTCCAAAGTCCCAATTAAATTCAGTACCTGCAAGCGATGTGTTGGTAATAACTGCTGTGTAAGGAGAACATCCTTTTGCAGGAGTAGTAAATGCCGCCTTTACATTCATGGCTAAATTCAAAGTAAGAATGGCTGTATCGGGCGAGTTACAGAAAGTAGTATCATCTGCGATCAACATAACTTTATAGGTGCCTGCAGAAGGAAACGTATGCGTGACGGCTACTTTATTGGCTTTTACTTCAGGGCTTCCATCTCCAAAATCCCATATAAAACTTGAATCGGTATAAACAGGAATAACAGCAGTAGTAGTATTATTGAATTGATAGGTCAAACTCTGGCATCCGCCAACTTTGGCCGGAGTAAAAGAGGCATCGATTATATTACTTCCTGCATGAACATTTATATATACCGTGTCTGCAATATTACAGGTAGATGAATCAATAGAAATTAAACGCACTTTAAAATAACCCGTAGTCGTAAAAGTATGAGTTGCAGTTGGAACGATAGTTTGTATTTCAGTTGTACCATCTCCAAAATTCCAACGATATTGTTTTCCTTTAGCGAGTGTATCTGTAAATACAATATCCAAAGGCACACATCCCGCCGTATCAATTCTTCCATTGATGGTAGATTTAATGCTTGCAGCTACCCCGGTAAAATCCATTTCAATCTTTACTGCTGCTTCATTACAATCTCTGGAACGATTTCTTGACGACCAAACACCCGGCGTAGTTGGGAAATTCACATTAGGCTCACCTGTTATAGCACAATTGGCACACATAGCCTGGTATATAACTCCATTCGCATCAAATCTACTGGTGCCTCCATCTACGTGATCGGGGAAACCTCCAATTTGCCCATAGTAACTTCCAAATAATTGGCTGGTGGCATCTCTTTCCAAAACAAAGAAGTAAAAGTCAGAACCATCGGTATTTTGTTGAATAGCATTTGCTGTGAGTGGTAAACCGGATGTTCCTGCCGAAGGATAATCGTCAGCGCTATTCAATTCACCACCCCAACCCGACACATATACATTTTGGCAACGATCTACCAGGAATGCAACCGGTGATATATTGGGATCTGCACTGCCATTACCAAAAACAGTAGAATACACATAGCCTGAAAGATCTGTTTGTAGTTTTCCAATGAATTGCTTGCTGTTAGGATTGCTGAAGATAGCATTGATAACAGGCCATGTACCACTTGTAGTGCCCATTATATAAGGGTATCCGTATTTATCAAACTGAATGCCGTAAACAATATCAACACCTCCTGTTCCAACGTAAGTAGTGTGTACAATACCGGAACCGTCTGACTTTAATTCTGTAATAAAGCCATCGGTTGCACCACCTCTATATGTTGCGCTTAGTACATTGGTTTTATTACCCGGCAGATCACTGCTTGCAGTACCTCCGGCAACATACACGTCACCGTTAGTAGGACTTACTGCCAGTACAAAACAAGCATCATCCCCCGAACCTCCAAAATAAGTGCTGAAATTTAATACAGACAGGTCAGGAGAAAATTTTAGCACTACTCCATCCTGGTTGCCACCGCCGAAAGAGTTTTGAACAGAAGTATTTTTTATTGGAAAATTATTTCCTGATCCATCTATTCTTGTGCATGATGCAAGATATACATTACCATTAGGGTCAACGATCACTTCGCTGCGGGCATCATCGCCGTAGTTTCTTCTTATAGATTCTGCACCTTTTGCCCCGATATACTTCGGACGGACATTTACGCCGTCATCTCCCGAACCGCCAATACGAACGGAGCCTATTAAAGCTGTACCATCAAAATTAAACTTGGTAATAAAAATATCATACCCACCACCGGTACCAATTACATTGCTGCCTCCTCCCTGCGCATTCTTTGTTGGATAATCAGATGACAAAGTACGTCCAGCAACGATCAGGTTTCCTTGCTTATCACAGATCATACTATGCGGCTGTTCATTTCTGCTGCCGCCAAGGTAAGTACCGTAAATTCGGTTAGCGCCGTTAGAGGAAAGTTTTATAATACCGATATCATACACACCAAACTGGTCATCGCCTGTTCCGTTGCTATTAAAATTTTGCTGAAAGGCTCCCGGTGAAGTTGGATATCCAAAATCGAAAACGATACCTGCAGCAAACATACTTCCATCAGGACCCGGCGTTGCCGTATAGCCCCAGTTATCTGCAGTGCTTCCCGTAAAGGTGCTGAATATTAGAGTAGGGTCAATTACTATAGTAGCATTGGGCTGATAATCTTTTATAGTAAACTGAACGGTATTTCCTTTTACTACATATTTACAATCGAGTGTTTGTCTGCCTTCATCATTTAGTTGATACGTATAAGGATATAACTCTTTGCTATCGCCGATGGAGGTGCCGATGATCAGTTCATTGTTTTTAACACTAAGCTTATTTACACCGGCATATTGCATTTTGATATCATCAACATTTCCGCCAGGACGAACAATAAAATCATACTTTAAATATCCGGCGCTGGTATAATAACGTACATCTATATTCGGATAAACATTTTTATAAGTAATGCCCTGGTATATCTTACAATTACTTTGCCATTTGCTTTTATCATTACCGATATAATAGTTATTATAAGTGGATATTACTTTATCTGCAACAATTACCGGGTTATTGTTGCCGCCAACAAAATTCAATTTATATGCATGTGAACGAAGTACTCCTGATGATGTTGCAGGTTGCGAAGTAGCGGTAGGCTTTAGCTGTAATTTATCCGTTCCATTTGTAGCGGCGTTTATTTTAGAAGCGCCATGATGATAGTATTCTGAAAAGTTTTGCAGATCATCCGGCTGATACATAAAAACAGTAAACCCATCTTTTTCTAAAAAGAAAGCGCCGGTTTCAAAATCAGATTTGTAAGTTATTCGCTTATCCCATTGCCCTTTGTTTTCTACAAACTGCAATTGAGCATAACCATGACTAACAATAAAAAATGTTGAAACAAATACTATAAAAGCTGTTATTCTTCTTTTGATCACCTAAACTGTTTTTATTTTATCTATGATATACTGCAAGCAATGCAATTATTTGCTATAAGTTACGAAATTTTGCTCCACACAGTCTTACCTTTTTGCATTTGCAGAAAATTTTTAATAGGGAGATTTTCTTCTGTTGATAGATCCGGATCAGATTCGAGAATAGAAGAAGTTATATTTCTTGCGGTTTCCAATATCACTTTATCCTGAACAATGCTGGCTAACTTAAAATTCAATTCGCCGCTTTGCCTTGTTCCTTCTATATCGCCGGGTCCACGAATCTCAAGGTCTTTCTCTGCAATTTTAAAACCGTCGTTGGTAGCGCACAATATTTTAAGACGCTCTCTGCCTTCATTTGATATCTTGCTGCCTGTTAATAAAATGCAAAAACTCTTATCGCTTCCCCGCCCAACTCTTCCACGTAACTGATGCAATTGCGACAGCCCAAAACGTTCCGAGCTTTCAATAACCATCACAGACGCATTCGGCACATTTACACCTACTTCAATAACGGTCGTACTAACCATTATCTGAGTATCGCCTTTTACAAAACGTTGCATATTGGTTTCTTTCTGATCGGCAGGCTGCTTGCCATGCACCATGCTTATCCAATATTTAGGTTCGGGAAAAAATGATTTTACTTCTTCATACCCTTTCATCAAGTTTTCATAATCCATCTTGGATGATTCTTCAATTAACGGATAAATGATATAAGCCTGTCGCCCCTTTGCAATTTCTTCTTTTACAAAATCCATTACCTGCGGCCGTTTATTTTCATAACGATGAACAGTAGCAATGGGTTGTCTGCCGGGCGGTAATTCATCCATTATGCTGTAATCAAGGTCGCCGTAAGCCGTTAAAGCCAACGTTCTTGGGATAGGCGTTGCCGTCATCACCAAAATATGCGGTGGTATTGTATTTTTTTTCCATAATTGCGCCCGCTGCGCCACACCAAACTTATGCTGCTCATCCACCACAGCAAAGCCTAAATTTTTAAATACCACCTTATCTTCAATCACCGCATGTGTGCCGATCAATATATTCAAAGAACCCTCTTCACAAGCCTTTATTATTTCATTTCTTTCTTTTGTTTTGGTAGATCCTGTCAGCAATCTTACTCTCACCGGCATGTCTTTTAATAAGCTACAAATACCGTTAAAGTGCTGCTGCGCCAATATTTCTGTAGGCGCCATCATGCAGCTTTGAAAACCATTATCTGCCGCCAACAACATACTTAACAATGCAACAATTGTTTTTCCACTTCCCACATCCCCCTGCAAGAGACGATTCATCTGCCGGTTGCTGCCTGTATCTTTTCTTATTTCCTTCAACACTCTTTTTTGCGCACCCGTTAATTCAAAAGGAAGATAGGTATTGTAAAATGTATTAAATAGGTCACCTACTTTATCAAACAACAAACCTTTACTAAAGCGATGGCGGGAGCTTCTTATTAATGCCAATCGCAATTGTGCAAAGAAAAATTCTTCAAACTTTAACCTTCTTACTGCAATATTGTAAGACTCTTCCGATACAGGGAAATGTATATTATTAAAAGCCTCATATCTTGAAATAAAATTAAATTTTTGAACAAGCGAAGCCGGCAGATTTTCAGGAATATCTTTTTCTGATATTTGTTGCAACAGCGCAAATGTCAGCTTGCCCATTGCACGTCCTGTCAAACTTCTTGCTTTTAATTTTTCAGTAGAGGAATAAATGGGTTCTAAATATTTTCTTCCTCCTGCTTTTTCAGGTGTATATATTTCCATCTCAGGATGAATGATCTGGGGATTGCCCATAAAAAAGCTTGCTTTACCAAAAACCAAATAACGTTGTCCGATCTCTAATGTTTTCTGTATCCAGTTAATGCCTTGGAACCATGTTAATTCAATCTCACCACTATCATCCTGCAAATAAGCTACTAAGCGTTTGCCTCGTTTTTCTCCTACTGTTTCATACTGATTCAACCTGCCTGCAACCTGCACGTATTCTGTATTAGGCGTTAAGGAGGAAATCTTATCGATCTTGGTTTTATCAACATGGCGAAAAGGATAAAACTCCAGTAAGTCTTTAAACGTATGAATATTCAATTCTTTCCGCAACATATCGCCGCGTAAAGGGCCAACGCCTTTTAAATATTCAATAGGAGTTTGTAGTATATTATTAACTGAAGAAATAACTATAATTTTTACAAATATATTTTAATAAACAGTTACACTATTAGTACTCACAGTGTTTGTTAATGAAATTAGTTATTCATGAAGATTAACAGCGCTTTAGCAAAAAAACTTCAGTCTCGTATAATATTTGTTTAACTTAAAGTGTTATAAAATTATCCTTCCTGCCTTTTTGAAACAACATTTGCTAATTATTAAAACGATAACAAAATGCCAACGCTTCCAAAAAATTCCTCATTGCAGAATACTGCAGTAGAACAAGTAAATAACAACACTACCACCTGGATCGGTCATCATCCATCACACCAGGAAAACATCAGCGGCGGACAAACGTTTAAATCGCCGGTTGAAGGAGATATTAACAACATCGAAATTTATTCTTCCATTGTTGCCACGCCGGGGAAAGCTGTGCTTACCATTTATTCTTTCGACCCCGAACAAAAAATATGGGGAAAGCAATTAGGTTCAGCAACCGTTGAATTAAGCAAGAACGATTCCGGTAAATGGATCAACTTTGATCTCAACAATATTCATTTACATAAAGATGAAACTTATGGCTTTCGCTTAGAATGCCCCAATAGTTTTATTGGTGTGGGCGAAACAGTAGGCAACCATAAAAACCCTCCTTTCACCAATGGACAGGAGTGGCGCTTTTCTACAAAAGACAATAAAGCACATTCATTCTCTTATTTCAGCCTTGCTTTTAAAGTGGGCATCAGAGCTTAAAAATAGTAATACTTACAACAAGCATTTGTACTTTATTTACTAACCTAAAGTGCAGATGCTTTTTTATTGGGCTGTCTCCTGCAGATCATTAGTAAACTTTTGTTCTCGCTTTTCGCTATACCTCCGCTGCGCTTCGGTGCCGCTTCAATCGGGCAGCCTGTAAGCAATTGTATTTCTATTCAGCGTCTTCAATTCGTTACACAACGTTGTATATTTATTGCCTAAATAAAGGTTGATAATGAAAAAAATTACACTTATACTCCTGGTGTTTTTATTTATTAAAAATGATGTTGCCGCACAAATTTCAGATTCAACCAAATTAGCCGATTCGATCATTTCGGCATTTAAAAGCAAAGACTTTTCACAATGCAAAAAGCTATATATTGATAGTTCTAATTACAAAGAATTAATAGATATCATGTGCAAAGTGATGCACATGCCCGAAGAAGAAAAAAGTACGTTTTTAGATAGTTTTAGATTGTATGCAGATTCGGCACAACTCAACTATAAAAATAATTTTGAGCAAATAATCAACAAGGGGGGAAAATTGGGAATTGATTGGAATAAGATCAAAAAAGTGAACCTGGTTTTTGATAAAACAACACAATATCCTTTCGCAGAGTTTCATATAAACATTAGCTGTAATGATTCTTCTTTTATTTTGTTCGGAACAGAAGTCATTCATCTTTTTTCCGGATATAAGGTGCTATCCTTAGGAACTGTTTTTAAAGGAACTACAAATACCTATTTTAACTCTGATTTACTACATGAAGAGGATAAGTAATCGCCGATTTTGATATTCCGAATGCTACATTAACATAATTAGCATGCTCTTAACTAAACTTTGCCGTAAAGTTGTCGTCTGTAAGTTGTATAATTTTACACGAAACTTTATTAACGATGAACAAATTACGAAGCATATCATTGCTGTTTTCTTTTATTGCGGTTTTCAGCAATGCAAAAGCACAAGACAACGACTGGCCACGCACTATTAATACGCAAGATGGCTCAGTAATTAAAATTTACGAACCCGATCCTGAATCTTTTTCGGGAAACACTTTAAAAACACGCTCTGCCATTTCATTATTGCAGTCGGGGAAAACCGATCCCGTTTTCGGAACATTTTGGGCTGTAGAAACAGTGGAGACAGACAGAGACAACAGGCTTATAAATATTATTTCTGCAAAAGTTCCTAATATTAAATTTTCCAGCAGTGATGTGGATGCCAATACCATCAGCTACTTAAAAACAGCATTGGAAACACAAATTCCTTCTATAGTTCCCAGTCTTCCGCAGGATGAAATATTAGCTGCAATTGATAATAATACTGAAGAAAAGAAATTATCAAAAGATCTAAGCAACGACCCTCCTACAATAATATATGCCAACAAGCCTTCTATGTTAGTAGTTATAGACGGGGAGCCTAAATTACAGCACAATGATCAGTGGGGCTTGGATGCAGTAGTGAATACACCTTATGCCATTGTGAAAAATACTGATAGTTATTATTATTTATATGGCGGCAAGCATTGGTATAAAGGTTCTTCTGCAAGTGGACCGTTCACTTACGTGAGCAGAACACCTGCTAATTTGAACACAGTACAAACAGCCATAGACAATGCCAATAGTGACGATGCAGGATATAGCGACTCTTCAAGCGATATAACACCTGCTGTGATCGTAAGTACAGTACCTGCCGAATTAATACAAACCAATGGCAATCCTTCATTCAGCGATATTGATGGAACATCCTTATCATATGCCAACAACAGCTCCAATGATATTTTCTTAGATAAAAGTTCACAACAATATTATGTATTGATCTCAGGCAGATGGTATAAGTCTGCCAAATTAAATACCGGCTGGCAATATGTAGCCTCCAATGCCTTACCTGCCGATTTTGCCAATATACCGGAAGGCTCTCCTAAAGACAATGTGTTGGCAAGTGTTGCGGGAACCAATGCTGCCCGTGAAGCCGTAATGGATGCTCAAATTCCACAAACAGCAAAGGTTGATCGTAATACAGCTTCTGCAAATGTTACATACGATGGTGATCCGCAATTTGATAATATCCAGGGAACCGATATGCAATATGCCACCAATACACAAAGTTCAGTTATTCGTTACCGTGATAAATACTACTGTGTTGATAACGGTGTTTGGTTTGAATCGGGTTCACCGGCAGGTCCATGGGTAGTATCTGTAGACCGTCCTGATGAAGTAGACATCATTCCTCCAAGCTGCCCTGTATATAACATCAAGTATGTGTATGTTTATGATTACACGCCTGATTGGGTTTATATGGGTTATACTCCCGGATATTTAAATACATTTATTTACGGACCAACCGTAGTATATGGAACAGGTTTTCATTATCGTCCTTGGTGGGGTAATTATTATTATGCACGTCCTTACACATGGGGATTTGGTGTGCGCTACAATCCATGGGTAGGTTGGAGCATTGGGTATAGTTTTAATTATGGATGGTTTAATGTTGGCTTTGGAACAGGTGGCTGGAACAGATGGAGAGGTGGCTGGTGGGGTCCTTCAGTGTATCGTCCTCCCTATATCCGAACTTCCAACCGCAGCTATGGTTATTATGGAAGAAGACCAGCCGGCATACAAAACAGACCTGCTGTTGTAAATAACCGTACAAGAGTTAGCAACAATATTTACAATTTCCGCAGAGATGTAGTAACAAGAAATAATAATGTCTTTAATCCAAATAATCGTATTGCCCGTCGCACTACGATAAATAATAGGCCTGCAAACATTAATAATCGACCTGCGACCACTATTAATAACAGGCCAACTACTACAATTAATAATGGTTCTAATAATCGTCCACAACAAAATAATCCTAACCGGAATGGTACTCCCAGAGTAAACAACAATAACAATACTCAACCTAATATCCAAACTGATAGAGATGGAAATGTTTATAGAAGAGATAATACAACGCCTAACACTAACAGCCAGCAATGGCAACAACGCCAGCAAAATCAATGGCGTAACGTAGACAATAACACTACAAATAGAACTACTATAGACAATTTAAACCGTCAGCAACAAATGCGTGAACGAGGTCAACAGCGAGTACAAAATTTTCAACAGCAAAGAACTACTCCTGGTGGCGGAGGCGGTATTTCACGTCCTTCCAACAATAGAGTTGGTGGAGGAGGTAGAACCAGCGGCGGAGGAAACAGAGGAAATGGCGGTGGTGGTAGAAGAAGATAATTTCAGGATACACATTAGCATTATGATAAACCCTGCAGGTTAAGCTTGCAGGGTTTATTGTTTTATTTATAAGATCATCCGCCTTCTTCCGCAGGAACAAGTTTTTGCTGCTCTTCTATTTCTTTTCGTTTAAAGTCGCGAACAAAATCATGTTTTAAATGATCGTAAAAAGAATGTTGATCGACCAATAGCGAAGCCAATCCTGCGATCATTCCTGCCAACATCAGGTAAAAGATCACTGAATGCCTGTCTGTCATTTCTAAAACTAAAATGGCTGATGTAAACGGTGTACGAGTAATGCCTGTTAAGAAAGCGACCATTCCTGCCAACACCAATAAATTAGTATCTGCAGATTGAAAGTGAAACCAATTACCGATAGATGCGCCAATGGTTGCTCCTGCTGCCAAACCCGGCGCAAAAACGCCACCCGCAGCGCCACTTGTAAAACTTAATAAAGATCCCACAAAGCGTAAAGGAAAAGTATACCAGGGTAATACCTTATCGTTGGTAAACAGTAACTGCAACATTATTTCTTTACCAGAACCTGTAACAGAAAAGCTGATAAAGAAAGTAAGAAATGCCATTATTACTGCCACTCCTAAAACGAAGCACACATGCTGCGATTTTTTAGTAAATGCTCTCGCTTTCCAACGTATAACTTTTATAATCAGTGAACATAAATAACTTCCTGCAATGCCAGCAATAACAGCTACTAATAAAATAGAAAATAATATATGCCAGGAGGTTCCGCTTACATCGGGGAAACCTAAGTATAAATATGGTCCTAGCATAGCCTGCGCCGTTAGTCCTGCAATGATCACTCCTGAAAATAATGCAGTACGATAAAAACTTACATGTGTCCTTGATAATTCTTCCACTGCAAAAACAATTCCTCCTAATGGTGTATTAAAAGCAGCTGCCAACCCTGCAGCAGCTCCCGCAACAATCATATTGGTACGATTTAATTTAGGCCAACTTTTAGGAATCAGTTTATTAATATAATTAAAAATGGAGCCTGCTATTTGTATCGTAGGACCTTCTCTTCCTATAGCCGCACCACCCAACGCCATAAATAAAGTTGATATTACTTTTACGATAGCAACTTTTATGCTTAATAATTTCTCAACATTTGTTTTAGGATTTTCTTCTATCAATGCTGTTGCTGCCATTACTTGCGGAATGCCACTGCCTCTTGAATACGGTGCAAATTTTTGTACTATCCACCACGCCAACAACATAAATAAAGGTAACTGTATAAAGATTATCCAATGATGCCAGTCGTAAATCTTTCCCATTGTTTGTTCTGCCAATGCAAACACTTTTGCATATAAAACCGTCACCAAACCAACTATTATCGAGGCTACCCAAAAAGGTATGGCTTGTAATATGCCTAGCCGTACTCTTGGGTTTTTTATTTTATCAAAATTTCGTTTAAAAAAGAGTCGTAGTGAAGTAATTAAAAACATTACAATTAATTAAGTGATATGAAGCAATGAGATAAAAGCGTCGATCTGCAAAATTAAGTATAAATGTATAGTAACCTTATCAATAAAAAAGTCCGGCCATTGCCGGACTTTATAAAATGGTGTGTTTATATTTTAATTTCCTTTCAACAATATCACTGACTTATTCAGCTTGCCATCGATATTTACATTAAAGATGTAATTACCCGTTTTTAAGCTTGCCGCATTCGGTATATTAATATTGAAGGTTTGCTTGCCTTCTCCTTTTGTTACTTCTTGTCTGTATAACAAACGACCGGATATATCATACAATCCTAATGCTGTTCTACCTGCATCTTTACTATTCAACTCAACAGTTAAATGATCAGTAAATGGATTTGGATAAACATTTACATCTGCTACAGGAACTGTTTCTTCCGTTTCAGCAATTGGTCTGTTTAAGATCGGTAATACCGGTGCTGTCACATCATCAAAGTACTCAATAGTGAATGCACTGGTGAAGCAATATGGATAACCCGTTTCAGGTGTAATATCAATATACAATTCACCATCCTGGTTCGGAGTTAAATTATCCAGGTAAACAATCTTAGTGCTGTTATTATAGCTGTTCAACTGAACTGTTTTTCCATTGCAACTATAGTTAGCCAGGAAGTAACCAAAGTTGATCGCACTACCGAAGATGCCTATACGATATTTCTTACGAACATCCAGGTTATCAAATTTAACTTCTGAATGCTGGCTTGCATCTGTCCAGTAGTTGCTGGTCATAACGTTTGCAGGGAATAAACCATTGCTCACTGTTGATCCAGCAAAACCTGCACCATTCAAGGCTTTCGTGATTGTCATCTGGAAGCCGGTATTAACAGCAGAACCATTTATCAAATTCGGGAATGCCAAACCTTGTGTAGATGGACCACTTGTATTGTTCCATGGTGAAGGTGCATTTTGTGCCGAGCTTGCATTTAAATTAATATACACAATATTAACCGGCAATACTTCTGATGCTATATTACTGTAGTTGCTACTGATGGTTGAACCATTAATAGCTCTTACTTTATAATAGTAACGTGTATTAGCAGTTAAGCCTGTGTTCGTATACGTAGTAACACCAGGGCTCGTTGTTGTAACCAATGAATATGTACCGGTTTGTGATGTAGCACGATAGATCTGGAATCCTGTTTCATTTGTGCTTCTGTCACTCCATGTTAATTTGATCTGGCTTGTACTTAAAATAGACTCTGCTATCAAATTAAATGGACGTACAGGAGTAGTTGTTGCAACATACTCATGTATTTCTATTGCATTCAGATTCATATAGGTTGCTGATGCAGCCTTCTTAGCCGTTACCTGTATAATTCCTGAAGCATTCGGTGTTAATCCGTTCAGGTAAGCAACTGTATTGCTGTTATACATTCCGTTAAATGTTACACTTGCAGTTCCGCTTGTATAAGTAGCTGTTGCATCCACACCTCCGTCAAAGCTGCTAACAATGCCTATATCATATTTTTTAGCAGGATTCAATCCTCCAATCTCAATTACATGTGGCAATGTATCAGAAGTTTCAATACTACCTTTCATTACATTATCAGGAACAACACCGCTGTTATCGCCTGTAACCATTCCAATATTGAAATTATTTTCCCATTGATCATTTAATTTGATACTGAAACCGGTATTTACATTATTATCATCCAATAAACCTGTTAATGGGAAGTTTACAAACGGATACGTTAAATAATTATTCCATGGTCTTGCCTGTGGTGTTGCATCCGAAGGGCCAAAATTGATGTACACTGTACGAAGTGCACTATCCACTACATAAATATTAAATGTATCGACAACACTTGCACCAAAATTATCGGACACTTTAACGATTACATTTTTATAAATACCCAGGTCATTTACAGTTGGTGCAACAGCTATTTTACCTGTTCCGTTTCCTGTACTTGTATAAGTTGCAAATGATGGTAATCCGGTAACAGTTGTTGTTAATGTATTACTTGGATCATCTGTTGCTGTTACATTTATTGTTGCGCTTACACCACCTTTTATAGAAGTATCTTTCAATACTGCCAAGGCAGGTATCTTATTCACTGTAGTAATAGTAACCGCAGGAGATGATGCTGAACCACCTGCATTACTTGCCGCTACTTTATAATAGTAAGTAGTATTGCCTAAAGCAGTTGCATCAATATAAGAGGTATCACCGGCATTGGTTGCTCCCGCATTTAATGTAGTATATGTACCTGTTGCTGTAGTAGAACGAGACACTAAGAAGTTATCTTCATTATTAGAAACATCTTTCCATGTTAATTGTACAGAGCCGTTGGACAATAACTGCGCTGCCAGGTTAGTTGGCGCTACAGGTGGCGTAGAGCTGCTGGCTTGTTTTTCCAACACAATATCATTTAACATACCGTAAGGTGTGTTTGATCCTTTGTTCATCTTGATAGTTATATATCCTGATGCATCCGGAGTAATTGCACTGAAGGTAGCAGTAGTTTGCAAATTATGTTCAGTATAGATCGATTTCTGAACACCATTCAATGTAAACAATACTGTTCCGTTTGGACCGGCACCTTGCCATGTACTGCTCGAGAACAATGTAACGTTATACTTAGATGCAGCATCTAATCCTGTTAAACGGAAGGTCACTGAATCCGGTGCACCATATGCGCCAAACCAGAAGTAATCAGCAATTGCAGCATCTGAATAAACACCTGAATTATTGCCGGTTGAATTACTTGCATTACCTGTATTCCAAGGTGTACTTAAGAATTGCAAACCGATAGAAGTTGCTTGCCCCTGGTCATCCAACAATCCTGCAGAAGTTACTCCTGATATATTATTCCAAGGAGCTGGAGCTGCAGCAGTTGTATAGCGCATATCCATATACACTTTTTGTGTTGGCGGAGTTAAATTGCCGATTACTGCTGTTACCGGTGCTGTTTGTCCTGAAGAACCATTTACGTTAGTAGCTTCAATCTTATAATAGTAAGTAGTATTCGCTGCAGTTGTATTATCTGTATAAGATGTATCGTTAGCATTGGTTGCTCCAACATTCAATAATGTATATGGACCAGCTGCTGCTGTTGCACGATAAACCAGATAATTATCTTCATTATATGCAAAATCTTTCCATGTTAATTTAACATAGCCGCTTGATAATACCTGCGCCGCCAAGTTCGTCGGCATGATCGGCGCTGTAGCATCATTTACTTGTTTTTCAAGCATGATGGTATTCAGCATACCATAAGGAGTGTTAGATCCTTTACTCAATGCTACCGTTATATATCCTGAAGCATCGGGAGTAAGGTTAGTAAACGTTACCGTATTCTTAACATTACTCTCTGCATTCAATGATTTTGTAACACTATTGATAGTATAATTGATCGTACCATTTGTTCCTGCTCCATGCCAGTTTGAACCTGAATACAATGTAACATTATATTTAGTGGATAGATCCAATCCCGTTAAACGGAATGATACTGTTTCAGGTGCGCCATAAATACCGAACCAGAAATAATCTGCAATGGCTGCATCAGGATATACACCTGAATTATTGCCGGTTGAATTACTTGCATTACCTGTATTCCAAGGTGTACTTAAGAATGCTAATCCAACAGTAGTTGATTGACCGTTACTGTTCAATAGATTATTTGTTGTAACGCCTGTTATATTATTCCATGGAGCCGAAGCTGATGGAGTAGTATAACGCATATCCATGTATATTTTTTCTGTTGCGGGAATAATGATCGATGCCACAGTTACACTTACCGGCGCTGTTAAGCCTGATGAACCGTTTGCATTGGTTGCTTCTATCTTGTAATAATAAGTAGAGCCTGCCGAAACTGTTGCATCAGTAAATGAAGTATCGTTTGCATTGGTTGCACCTGCATTTAATGCAGTATAAGTTCCTGCTGCTGATGTTGCACGATACACTAAATAATTGTTCTCATTAAATGCATTGTCTTTCCATGTTAATTGAACAGAACCGTTTGATAAAGCCTGTGCCGTTACATTCGTTGGCAATGCAGGCACTGAATTATCGTTGTATTGTTTTTCCAATACAATATCATTTATCATTCCGTAAGGAGTATTAGCTGCTTTACTCATAGCAACTGTTATATTTCCCGAAGCATCCGGAAGCAGGCTGGTGAAAGCTGCTGTATTTTGCAAATTATAATTTGCATTTACAGATTTAGCTACACCATTAATAGTAAACACTGTTGAACCATTTGGTCCGGCACCTTGCCATGTTGAACTTGAGAATAAGTTAAGGTTATATTTAGCAGATGGATCCAATCCTGTTAACTGGAATGAAACTGTTTCTGGTGCGCCATAAATACCGAACCAGAAATAATCTGCAATAGCTGCATCAGGATAAATAGCCGAATTATTACCAGTTGAATTGCTGGCGTTACCTGCATTCCAAGGTGTATTTAAAAATTGGAGACCAACAGTAGTTGATTGTCCATCGCTGTTTAATAAATTAGTTGAAGATATACCTGTTATATTGTTCCATGGAGCCGGAGCTGATGGGCTGTTATAACGCATATCCATAAATATTTTTTGTGTAGGAGGCGTTACATCAACAACAGTTAATGTAAACGTCGTAGAAGCGGTATCGCCTGCTGCATCTAAAACAGTAAGTGTTATTGGGTATGTACCCGAGCTTGCATAGTTAGGTTTGAAAGTAACCGTTGCAACTCCATTTACAGTGCCGCTGATTGTAGCAAAAAATGGCGCATTTGTTAACGACCATACCAAAGCCGCATTTCCATCCTGGTCATTTGCTGTTATTTGAATACTTAATGAATCTGCTTCATTTACAGTTTGATTGCTTACAGCTGTTACCGTTGGTAAGTAATTAGCGTTAACTGTTACTTTAAATGTAATTGTATCTGTAGCAGCGTGATTATCTTTTGCTACTACTGAGATAGTATAAACACCTGTATCAGCAATAGATGTTGGACCGACCTGCATCGTTGCAGTGCCGCTTACTCCGTTTGTAAATACAGCAAATGAAGGTGCCGAAAGTGGAGTAAATACGATCGGATCATTATCTGCATCTGTAGCAGTTAATGTAACTGTTTTAGAAGCATCATAGCGTAAAGTAAAGTCTGCGACAGGTGCAATAACGGGCGGATGATTTACTGTTATGATGATTGTAGATGCTGAATCAATATTTGAGAAAGCTGAGCTACCGCCAATTCCTATCGCTCTTACTTTATAGTAGTAGATAGCATTAGGGAATACAGTTGAATCTGTAAAGCCGTTACTACCTGCAGTTAAGGTAGTTAATATTTTAAAGTTACCTGTGTCAGTTACAGAACGATACACTTCAAAACCTGTTTCGTTATTGGCATTATCTGTAAATGATACTGAGACTTTGGTTGTTGATGTTGCTTGTGCTACCAATGAAGTAGGCGCTGCAGGAACCGAAGGCAATGCTGAAGTGGTTGCTGCTGCATATGTTTGATTGTACAATGCAGTAACACCCGTTGCATTCAATGGTTCTGAAATCATTTCAAAATCATCTATCAAACCGGCATAGTTAGTAGAAGTAGCAGCAGAGCTAAATGCATTGGTTGAATTGGTTGCTCCAATACGGAATCCTGTTGTAGAAGTTCCTAAAGAAGAAACACCTAAACTGGTAGTTGCTTTTAATACTTTATTAACATATAACTGTAACGTATTGGTATTGTAAACTACTACTATATGGTTCCATCCATTGCTAACCCAGTTTGCATCTGTTGCAATATTATTTACAACAGCAGTATAATGCAGTAAAATACTACCGGCAACACCGGCTTGCAATGCACCACTATTAAAACGCAAACCAATACCTACTGTTGATGAACCCAGATCATAAATGATCTTATTGGAACCGCTTATAGTAGCGGCTGTTGGTTTAACCCAAACACTTATTGTGCGTGCAGTAATACTATTATTAGGGAAAGTAGTGCTATTTGCCAGATCGAAATATTGTGTACTTCCATCTAAAGAAACAGCATTCGTTCCTTCTACTTTATCTGTAGAATATGTTGTGGTACCCGTTGGCGTTAGTGTATAACCATTCCCGCTGGCATCGGTCAGATCGCCATTAAAATTCCAGCCTGCTTCAAACGTAGTTACAAAAGCAGAAGCGCCATTAGCATTAATAGCTCTTACTTTATACCAGTATTTGGTAGAAGCAGACAAACCTATTGAATCAACAAAGCTCGCAGTACCTGCTGTTACTGTTGTAAGTGGTGTATAGTTAACGCGATCAGTTGAACGAACAATTTCAAAACCTGTTTCGTTGCTGCTGTTATCCGTCCAACTTAAGCTTATTTTGTTGTAAGAAGTTGCAGTAACATTTAAAGCGCTTGGCTTGGTTGGTATAGATGAAGTTACCACCGGACCAACTACTACCTGGTTACTTGCAGGAGAAACATTACCTACAATATCTCTTGCTTTAACAGTAAATGCATACAAAGTATTGGCTGTAAGATTTACTACCGTGAAATCTGTGCTGGCAGTTGAATAGGATTTAACGCCATTAATGTAAATATCATACCTGTAAACACCCACATCATCTGTAGAAGTATTCCATGATAACGAAGCTGTAGTAGAAGTAGATGCAGTAAGCACTAAACCACTTGGCGCAGTTGGTGCTGTAACATCCGCTTGCGTTGTTACACTCACTTCATTACTGATTGGTGAAGCGCCATTATTATTTACTGAACGGATGATATAATAATATTTTGTACCCGGAGTAAGATCCAGATCAACATGCGTTAGAACATCTGCATTTTTTACTGCTACTAATTGATATCCTGCACCAGATGTAGTGCTGCGATAAATTTCAAATGCAGTTTCATTATAAGCCGGATTCGGGTTATCATTCCAATCTAATTGAATAGATGTTTTAGATAATGCAGCACCTGTAACATTCACTACTTTATCAGGACCATTCGCTCCATTTGCATTTACTACTTTAAAGATGGCAGAGAAACCGCTGCTACAACCGGACTGATCTGCTGCTTTTAATTGATATTGACCAATTGCCGCATTCAATGTTTTTGCTGAACCAACGATTGTATCGCCATTATCTACCTTATGCCATTCGTAAGATGCATAATTACCTACTGCCGTTAAAGGAACAGTAGTAGTATTTCCATCAGGAGAAGGCAATACATTACTGTATGGACCATTAACCTGTACTAAAGGAGTTATTGATGGTGATTTAGGAGAGATCACTACCGGTGTTGGCGACCATGAAGACCAATCAGAAGTCTCTGTTCTTTTATATCTTCCTACATAAGTACCAAATTGCGTAACTAATAATTGGCTTGAAACTGCTGTATCGATCATTACACTATCTTTCATCCACTGATATGCAAAAAAACCGGGCTGCAAAGCCAAACGGGCATTTACCTGTCCATTACAAAATTGTGTTTCCTGGAAATAAACCAACGGATTGGTTTTGTTCTGACGATTTAAGAAAGGAAAATAATCCGCATCTGCCCAAACGCTTTCCCACGTATCATGACCAAGAGTAGGATAAAAACTTTGCTTGATATTACCGCCCAAATTAGTAAAAGTATCTACTACCTGTGTTGCGGTAGGAGGCGCAGGATCATTATCAACCCCACCATTTGACATCCATACAGGAATAGTAATAGCGTCAGGAAAATATTGTATATCATCCGCTTTTGCAGCAGATAAAGGAATAGCTGCAGCAATTTTTGGAGAATAAGTAACATTTAAAAAATCCCAGGTAGCTTGTCCGCCACCGGATAAACCAGAAACAATAACTCTATCAGGATCTGCTTTTATATATTTTATCATCGAATCCAACACACCAAAGATCACTCCTGCATAAGGTTGTAACCAACCACTGGTACTTTGCGGATATAACAAAAATCCATCAAACTTACCATTATCTACAGCCTGTGCATGTAGCTGACCACCCCAATACAATTGCTGGTTATTATCATATATGGTACCATACTCACCGGCGCCATGTATAAAAACAAATACCGGGTAAGTTTTATTATCGCCGGCACTATAGCTTTTAGGAAATTTTAGACGGAATGCCATTCCATTAAAATAGTATGACTGAAAGCCATACGTATTACTTTTAGACGAGTTAGACCACTTGGCTATAGAGCCATAAGCGGGCACCGTAGACGGAAAAGGTGCATAGGCATCATTAGGCTTTAATACTCCTGCCTGCCCATTGGCGTATTGGCTGGTTAAACCTATTGTTACTAACGTAAGTACGGCTAATAAAAAATTCTTCATTTCTTATGATTTAAAAAATTTACTGGCAAAAGCAATTTACAGGGGTAAATTCCATCGGTATTTCTGCAGTTCTTACTTGCAAAAAAGGAATTGGAGAATAGGGTTGGTTCGGATCAGGTGGAAATTAAAATTGCTTAAAACGACAAATTATGTCTCGCAATGAAGGGGATAAGAGCCGTAAAATTACAGTTTTAATTAAATAATGCAAGGCTTTTGTCAAAAATTTTTCGTTTTTGTATTGTTAAGCATCATTATTTCCTGTTTTTTCTGTATTGTTTTTAAAAAATATTTAATACGTTTATTGCTATCGCCGTACGCAATCGTTTTCGGTTCTTTTCCTGTTAAAAATCAAAACATTAATAGCAACGCTGTACCTTCGCTGCCGCTAATCATCAATCTAAAAAAATTATGAGTTACAGAATTGAAAAAGATACCATGGGCGAAGTAAAAGTGCCTGTGGATGCTTATTACGGTGCACAAACACAACGCAGCATCGATAACTTTAAAATTGCGCAGGATATTAATAAAATGCCTAAAGAGATCATCAAAGCATTTGCTTACTTAAAAAAAGCAGCCGCGATTACCAATTTTGAAGCAGGTGTTTTACCAAAAGAAAAAAGCGACTTAATTGGTAAAGTATGTGATGAGATCTTAGAAGGAAAACTGGATGATTATTTCCCGTTAGTGGTTTGGCAAACAGGAAGCGGTACGCAAAGCAATATGAACGTAAATGAAGTAGTTGCCTACAGAGGGCACGTGTTGAATGGCGGTAAATTAGATGATAAAGAAAAATTCCTGCATCCGAACGATGATGTAAACAAATCGCAATCAAGCAACGACACCTTCCCTACTGCTATGCATATTGCAGCTTATAAAATTTTACTGGAAGTCACTATACCGGGAATTGAAAAATTAAGAAATACATTAGCCGAAAAAAGCAAAACGTTCATGAAGGTCGTTAAAATTGGTCGTACACATTTTATGGATGCAACGCCATTAACTGTAGGACAGGAATTTAGCGGGTATGTGTCACAGCTAGACCATGGATTAAAAGCTATTAAGAATACATTAGCACATTTAAGTGAATTGGCGTTAGGTGGAACTGCAGTAGGAACGGGCATTAACACACCTGCTAATTATTCTGAAAATGTAGCAAAGCATATTGCAACTTTAACAGGCTTGCCTTTTGTAACTGCCGAAAATAAATTTGAAGCATTGGCAGCACACGATGCTATTGTAGAAGCCCATGGTGCATTAAAGACGGTTGCCGTTAGCTTAATGAAGATCGCTAATGACGTTCGTATGCTAAGCAGCGGGCCACGATCAGGCATAGGCGAATTGTTTATTCCTGATAATGAACCGGGTTCATCTATCATGCCGGGCAAAGTAAATCCAACACAATGCGAGGCATTAACGATGATAGCGGCACAGGTAATGGGCAATGATGTTGCTATCAGTGTTGGCGGCAGCATGGGGCATTTTGAATTGAATGTGTTTAAACCGGTGATGATCTATAATTTCCTTCACTCCGCACGATTGATCGGCGACGGTTGTGTTTCTTTCAACGACAAATGTGCCATTGGTATTGAACCTATTGAAGCGAACATTAAAAAGCATGTTGACAATTCTTTGATGTTGGTTACTTCACTCAATACAAAAATTGGCTATTACAAGGCTGCAGAAATTGCACAGAAAGCGCATAAAGAAGGAACTACTTTAAAAGAAATGGCGGTAAAGTTGGGATATGTTACTCCTGAACAATTTGATGAATGGGTAATACCTGCCGATATGGTTGGAAAGATCTAAGGTTTAATTGTATATAATTAAAAGACTGCCACAAGCAGTCTTTTTTATTTTGGTGCTGTGAGCATTTAATTATCATCAACATTTGCTCCCGCTTTTCGCTATACCTGCGCTGCGCTCCGGTGTCGCTTCAATCGGGCAGCTTTTGAACAATAGTAATCATTACAACATATTTTGCGCAGCATATAATCAATCTAAACTTATATATTTGACCCAAACTTAAATAATTGTTCTTCTATGAAATATTTAGCTATCACATTTCTTCTTTGCTTTGTTTCTTTTACATCTTTTTCGCAGAACACTTATTTTAATACGAAGTACAATGCCTTACTGGAAAATTTAGAAGCTGAAAATTGGGTGAAGGCAGAAAAAGCGTGCAAAGAACTTTTAAAGTATGTTGAACCTATTGACTCCATGCAAACAGAGAAGATGGTTTTAAGATATATCTACATTTACACCAATGCTGGATTATTAAATGCAAAGAAAATAACACAAAAAGAGGCTTTAAAAAGAACAGAATATTTGCAGGGCAAAGACATGATATTGCCTTCCCATCCGTTTAACAGCGATTGTTATGTTAATTGCACTCATATTTCAGATGATGATAAGAACACATTTTTTTCGGGCGTGAACGATAGTAAAGGAACACAAATATTCTCTTTTGAATATGTGAAAATTGAAGATGGGATCAAAGAAACAAAAGAAGAATTAGAAGGAAAATGGATAACACTTAAAGGAACATTGAACGAAATTTCTGTTGAAGGAATGATGTTCCCCAGGTTTAAATTAAAATTTATAAACGGAACGTATAAGATCGGGCAACAATAAAGATACCCGACAGCTAACTATTTATATTAATTCCCATCAGTGGAAAGTGTGGACGGCTGGTTTTTAAAATCGCCTCTTTTCCACGCTTTAATAAACTCGTTCCATGCAAAAGGGTTGAAAATATTTTGGGGAGGTATTTGTCCTGAATAATATGTTTTAGCCGCCTGTTGCCGCAAATACAGTGAACTGGCTTCTCTTGCATCTCTTGGCATAGTAGCAGCTAAAAAGCGCAATTGTTTTTCGCTCATATTTTTACGGGCTATTTCCAAATTATCATCAGGCACTTTTGTTTTTAAAAAATCTCTTTCAAATTGTTCTTTACTTGGGCGAGCCTTAATAATGGTGGCAGCCAAATAAACCGTATCGGTTGTCATTAATTGAATTACGCTGTATTGATTTCCCTGGATATTAGTAGGGATCACGATTGTTTTAGGCTTGTATCCTACGCAACTAAATTCAATACTATCTCCTTTTAAAACCACAATACTAAATACCCCTTGCTCATTGGTAATGGTTCCCCGGTTTTGCCCTTTAACCACAATGCTCGCAGCTTGAACAGCCTGCAGGCTATCTGCTGTCATTACCACTCCATATAATTGTACAACGGAATCCTTAAAACTTTCAAACTGAGCCTTGGCTGTTAAAGGAAAAAATAATGCAGTTATTAAAATGTATTGTAAAAGTTTCTTCATTATAGTTCAGTATAGGTATGCCGTATAAGAGAGTGACACAACGATGTTTAATAGTAGCTCTAAAGCCGGTCACAAAAATATCCAACATTCTTTAATTAATAAACAAAATAAGATGTTCAATGGTTAATTTTGCAACTGCTAACGGCTTTTTAACAAATAATTGAAAATGACAAACGAAGATATTCTGAAAGCGCTTGGAAATGTGCAGGAACCGGACCTCGGCAAAGACCTTGTTACCCTTAACATGGTAAAAGATATTGTAATTAATGGCGATAATGTATCGTTCACGGTAGTGCTTACTACACCAGCCTGCCCGATGAAAGATATGATACAGGGCGCTTGTATTAATGCAGTAAAATTATTGGTAAATAAAAATGCTGTGGTAACAGTGAATTTTACCAGCAATACCAGCAGTAACAGAAAAGATACAAAATCGATTTTGAGCGGTGTGAAAAATATCATTGCTGTAGTAAGCGGCAAAGGTGGTGTTGGTAAAAGCAGCGTATCTGCCAATTTCGCTTTGGCATTGGCACAAGGTGGTGCAAAGGTTGGTTTAATGGATGCGGATATCTATGGCCCAAGTCAGCATATTATGTTTGGCATTCGTGGCGAACGACCCCTGATGAAAGATGTAAATGGAAAAGGTTTGATAGTACCCATTGAAAAGTTTGGTATTAAAATAATGAGCATCGGCTTACTGATAGATGAAAAGCAGGCGGTGGTTTGGCGTGGCCCAATGGTAAGCAGTGCCATTAAACAATTTGTAAGTGATGTGGAATGGGGTGATCTGGATTATTTAATTATTGATATGCCTCCCGGTACCGGCGATATTCATTTAACGATCATGCAAACAGTTCCTGTTACTGGTGTAATAGTAGTTACAACACCTCAAACCATTGCATTGGCTGATGCTAAAAAAGGTATCGCCATGTTTGGTCAGGCTCAGCTAAAAGTCCCTGTTATTGGATTGGTTGAGAACATGAGTTATTTTACTCCGGTTGAATTACCTGAAAGCAAATATTACATCTTTGGTAAAGATGGAGGTAAAAACTTAGCAGAAGAATTTGATATTCCTTTCTTAGGGCAAATACCGATCGTACAAAGCATTCGTGAAGGCGGTGATATTGGAGTGCCCGTAATGGTAAGTGATGATGCTATTTCTAAAAAAGCCTTTTCAAATTTTGCAGGTAATGCGGTGAGAGGTATAGCTATGCGGAATGCCCAATTAGCGCCGACAGAAATACAAGAAGTAGTTTAATTTGGTCTTTAGTGTAGAGTTTGCTTTGAATTATGAATATGACTGTGGAGTTAGAATTTAATTTCTGGAATATCGCCTTCAATTATAAGTTTACCGGCAGTTTTTGCTCTTATTTCTTCAACAGATATTCCGGGCGCACGCTCCAATAGCTTAAAGCCACTTTCAGTTACATCCAATACAGCCAGGTCGGTAACTATTTTTTTTACACATCGTATACCCGTCAACGGTAGTGTACATGCGGGTAGCAATTTGCTTTCTCCTTTAGGGTTGGTGTGCATCATAGCTACAATGATATTTTTTGCGCTTGCTACCAGGTCCATAGCGCCTCCCATTCCTTTCACCATTTTACCCGGAATCTTCCAATTCGCTATATCCCCTTTATCGCTTACTTCCATGGCTCCCAGTACAGTCAGGTCAACTCTTCCGGCACGTATCATTCCAAAGCTCATCGCACTATCAAAAAAAGAAGAGCCCCGAATAGTTGTTATCGTTTGTTTACCTGCATTAATCAGGTCAGGATCTTCTTCTCCTTCAACAGGGAAAGGTCCAATACCTAACAATCCATTTTCACTTTGCAAAATAACATTTACTTCTTTAGGAATGTAATTAGCGATCAATGTTGGAATACCAATGCCTAAGTTTACATAGTAACCGTCTTTCAGTTCCTGTGCAATACGTTGTGCTATTTGGTTTTTATCTAACATTTATTAATATGCCAATTTACTGATGTCTAATACGCTAATGCCTAAATCCAGAATTATACTTTTCTGATTGTTTTTTGTTCTATTCTTTTTTCATAATCTTTTCCCTGAAAAATTCTTTTTACATAGATGCCAGGCGTATGAATATGGTCGGGATCTAATTCTCCTGCCGGCACTAATTCTTCCACCTCTGCAATGGTGACCTTTCCTGCCATTGCCATTAAGGGATTAAAATTGCGGGCTGTTTCTCTATAGACCAGGTTTCCATGTGTATCTCCTTTCCAGGCTTTTATTAAAGCAAAGTCTGCATCAAACGCCATTTCCAATAAATATTCTTTACCGTTAAATATCCTGATTTCCTTTCCTTCGGCGACTTCTGTACCAATACCCGCGGGAGTATAGATTGCAGGCATACCATAGCCTGCTGCCATACATCGGGTTGCCAATGTTCCTTGCGGAATTAATTCTACTTCTAATTCACCGCTTAATAATTGTTTTTCAAACTCGGCATTTTCACCAACATAAGAAGAGATCATTTTTTTTACCTGTTTGTTTTGTAACATGAGCCCAATACCAAAATCATCAACACCTGCATTATTTGATATGCAGGTAAGTGCTTTAATTTTCTTTTCTACCAATGCTGCAATACAATTTTCGGGAATACCACACAAACCAAAGCCGCCAAGCAGCAATACTGCTCCATCTGAAATATCTTTTATTGCTTCTGCAGCATCAGCAACTACTTTGTTCATTTTGGCTTAGATAAAAGAGGTGATTTTTTTATTTCAGGTTTATAAAGTGGTTTATTTATTTTATGTTCTCTATTAACAGCTTCTTTTGTTGTAATGCTATCCAATACTTCGCTTAATAAGGCAGGATGTTGTTTGTAATAATCGTAGCTTTTATAAAAAGCTTCTTTTGTTATATGATGAATAGCAAATACTTTTTGTTGCAATTGTAAATTTTCATTTTGAAGGTTTTTAAGAGTATCCGTTTTTAAGAAATTTTCGGTATACGCTTCGATACGCAACATATCCCATAAAACAGCCTGCATTTTTTGCTTGTTCAACACATCGGAGGGCATATCATTATTATTACGGCAACTGGCAAAACAAACAATACAACATGCTAATAATAAAAAGCGACTCATTTTATTTCTTCTTTATACCGGTTGGCATTGGTGATGTCCAGTTTTTGCAGCAAATCAGAAGCACGGGCTTTATCATCCATAGCCGCTTTTGAAAATATATTGATCAGTTCTGTAGTTTTTCCCTGGAAGAAAAACTGGCTTATCATTACATTCGGGTTCTCTGTTTTAAAGCTATTCAATTGATTCAATACATTCATTATTTCTGTACGGGCAGTTTTATCATCATCGTATAGCTTATCCATTCCTTTGCGGTAATAGTTATAATATACATCATGCATTATTGTATAACGTTGATTCAGCATATTTTCTACCAGCCAATAGCGGTTACGCACACCGTCAAATGCTTTCCAGCCTGTAATACCTCTGTCTTCCGGTGCATTGTTTACAACGTTTTGGGCCTTTTGAAAATAGACATCACCGCCACGTGGAGAAAAAGAATCATAGTCAAAGCCTAAGATCATGTAAGCATAGTAGGCTATTACTGCCGTGAGATTTGATTGAAGCGGATTAGTACCGGCTACATTGTTATCGCTAAACTGCAGTTGCTGATATTGTACATACTTCACCTGCACATCTTTATCCTGAAAATTTATTATAGGGGATAAATAACTGGTATTATAAACAGGTCTGCCAGCTTGAACAGTTAATGTAACATTATATACGTCCTGGTCATCGGTGGGTTGCAATGTAAATGAAAAGCTGCAATCAATTTTTTCATTAGGCAAAAAATTATCGCTTGTCCATTTACGATTATTAATAAATGTTGTTAAAGCAGATTGTAATGTTTGAAAAACATTTTGATTTACAGTAGTACCAACACTGCTGGTATTAACAGTAACTCTTGCATTTAATTCCTGTGCGTTGGAAAAATTAAATGTCAATATGCAAACAATGACAATGATAATTTTATACATACAATTTTACTATAGTATTTACGATATCAGCAGCTACTTCTGTTTTTGTTTTGGTTTCAAAACTGTATTCGTTTTGCTGCTTATCAAAAATAGTTATTTTATTAGTGTCGTAACCAAAGCCGGCGCCGTTATCATTTAAAGAATTTAAAACGATCATATCGGCATTTTTATCCCGCAATTTTTTTAATGCGTATTCTTTTTCATTGGTAGTTTCCAATGCAAAGCCTACCAAAAATTGTTTGAGTGTTTTTATTTCTCCTAAATGCTTCAAAATATCTTTTGTCTTTTTGAGTTCAATTTCAAGAACTCCATCTTGCTTTTTTATTTTTTCTTCTGCAACAATAACCGGCGTATAATCAGCAACGGCAGCATTCAATATGGCAATATCAGTTTGAGAAAAGATTTTGTCGCAGGCATTGTACATTTCCTCTGCAGATCTGACTTTTATTACCTGATTTACAACAGGCAGTTCAACTTGTGTCGGTCCAATTATAAGGGTGACTTCTGCGCCACATTTTTTTAATTCCTTAGCAATTGCTATTCCCATTTTGCCAGATGAATGGTTGCCTATAAAACGGACCGGATCGATTGCCTCATAGGTGGGTCCGGCTGTTATCAGTACTTTTTTACCTTTTAATTGATTACCGGATAAAAAAAAATCTTCCAGCCATTTTACGATCGTTTCAGGCTCTGCCATTCTTCCATCACCAATCAAACCACTGGCCAGTTCTCCTTTTTCAACGGGTATTATATGATTACTATACGATGCTATTTTTGAAAGATTATTTTTTGTGGAAGGATGATGCCACATGTCTTCATCCATTGCCGGAGCTACTACTACAGGACAGGTTGCCGAAAGATAAACTGCCGTTAATAAATTATCACAACTTCCATTTGCAAATTTTGCCAGCGTGTTACAACTTAAAGGAGCTATCAATAATACATCAGCCCATCTACCTAATTGTACATGATTGGCCCAAGAGTTATTCGTTGACAGGTCAACCAAGGCTTCATTTTTGGAAAGTGTAGAAAGTACTAATGGAGAAACAAATTCTTTTGCGGCAGGAGTTAATACCACCTTTACTTCTGCACCTGCCTTAATTAATAGTCTAACTAAAATGGGGATTTTGTAAGCAGCAATACTGCCTGTAACCCCGATCAATATTTTTTTATTTTGCAACATAAAAAAACCGTATCGCCAATGGCGATACGGCATTAAAATTATAACTTCTTATCTAAAAAAGCTCTTAAAAGAAAAGTATTAACTAAAAAGGTCTTCTTCGTTTTTACGGAAGTATATCTTTTCTTCAATAAATTCCTGTGTTGCCAACAATGCCGGGTTGGGCATTCTTTCATAAGCTTTTGAAATTTCTATCTGCTCTTTATTTTCGTGTATTTCTTCCAGACTATCTGTATGGCTGGCAAATTCTTCCAGCTTATTATGCAATTCTTCTTTAATAGAAATATTGATTTGGTTTGCACGCTTAGCAATAATAGCAATTGATTCGTACAGATTACCTGTTCTTTGTTTAATATCGAACAGATTTTTTGGCTCCACTACGTTTGTAGTATTAGCGCTGAGTTGACGTCTTAGCTTGCTCATTTTGTATTTCTTTAATATTATTTTGACTTAAAGTTTTATATTCTTCCGCATCCTTTAACAATTTGCTCTCGGGGAACCGGTCTGCAAAATCATTATATGAAGCGATCGTTTTTTCATAACGTTCCTGCTGCTTTTCAAATATACTTAAACGGGCAAATTGATAATAGGATTTTACTATTTTCAATTCATATTCATCACCTTTAGCTGATTCAGGATAATCATTCAAAACCGTTTCATAAGCCAGGGCGGCTGCTCTATACTGCCCTATTTTATAGTACAATTCAGCTGCCTGAAACTCTTTCAATTCCAACTTCTCTCTACATTTATCTATAATTTCAGTTGCTTCTTTTATTTTAGCAGAACCAGGATGCGTATTAATGAATGTCTGCATCATACCAATCGTTTTGGTAGTGGCAGTTTGATCCAATTCCACTTTAGGCGACTGCTTGTAAAAGCAATAAGCCCTCATATAATCTGCCTCTTCCGCTTTATTGCTGTTAGGAAATGTTTCCAAAAATCCTTTAAAGAAATTCTCAGCATCTTTATACATTCCTAGCTCGTAATAACAATAGGCGTCTTTGTAATATAATTCTTCAAATCGCTCTGTACCTTTAAATATCGTATATAGATCTTCGTATAGTTGTTGCGCCTGAAGATATTTTTTTGCTGCATAATATTTATCCGCTTGCTCCAGCTTGTAAGCCGAATCTTTACTTTTCAACACCTTGCCAAATTTATTGCAGGATGATACTGCTGCTACGCAAAAAACAACTGTGACTATCTTTAAGAAACGCATAAAGGAGTGCAAATTTAAAGGATTTACCCCAAAAATCACTGCTATTTATTTATCGGCAAAAAATAAGCGGTTAATGTTTTGATAAACAGCTGAAATAAAAAACCCTCCCGAAACCGGGAGGGTAATATATCAATAAGCAAAAAGTACTAGTTTGATTTGATATCAAATGTGCCTTCATCACCACCGCCAATCACTTTGTCAGTAGTAATTCTGTCAGCACTGATACCTAATGTTTCTACTAAGTATTTAGTGATTGCAGCTAATCTCTTATCTGCTAATGACTGACGAGCTTTAGAAGCACCAGGATATCCTACGATCTTAACACTGCAATCAGGGCTTTCTTTCATTTTAGCAGCCACTGTTGCTAATAATGCTTTAGCATCACCGCTTAATCCAATACCATTTCCTTTGAAAGAAACACTTGGATAATCAGTTGGACAAGCATTTTTAGGATTAAATCCACCTTTTAATGAATCGCAACAAGGAGGAGGAGGGCATTTACCAACACCATCCGCATCAACAGGTTGACATTCTGTAGGAGTAATTAATTGTTTGTCTTTGTAATCAGGAACACCATCACCATCAGTATCTCTTGATACACCATGTGTATCAACTGGAGCACCGGCAGGTGTATTTGGTTCTTTATCCAATTGGTCAACTACGCCATCACCATCCGCATCATCGAACTTAGGTTTAGGGAAGTTCATGTGTTTAGGATTGTTCAACTCGCTGTAAGCATAATCCAATGGATTTAACCAATATAATGGTTCAACCGCTTTACCACCTAAGTTGAAGTTGATACCAAGAGAAAGAACGTTATAAGAATCATAATCAGGAGTCAATACAGGGCTTCCCGCAACTTGTTCTGCCCAACGTTGTCCATCCAATAAATCTGTTTTTACGAAAGTTTGACGATCTTCTAATTGAAGATTGATTCTGTTACTTAATTTATAAGCAATCCCAACAAGTACTGTACCTGAAGGTTTTAATGTATAATATCCATCACCCTGAGTAGGACGGCGGCTGGCTTCGCTTTCTGCACGGCTTTCGTATGTATTATCCATACCAGGAATACCACCATAACCATTTTTAAGTGCATCAATTATTTTGCTTCTGTTATCGTAAGTGATAGGAATAGCTGGAGTTGAACCAACACCATTCAAAATTGCACTAAATAAAGTGTTATAGTTAGTTCCATCATCTCTACCTGCATTTACAGTAGCATGGTACCATGTTAAACCGATACCACCGCCTGCATAAATATTAAAGCCCGTTTTTTGTTTGTGGAAACGAATGTTATTCAATGTAATAAGACCTTCTAATGATAAATCATTAATAAGCGTTTTGTAATTATAAAAAACATGATTAACAGGATTAGATGAGCCGGCTGGATTATAAGAATCGATACCGCCGCCTGCGTTAGGACCGCCTACATACAATGTTTTATTAGGTCCAAAAGGACTGTTAGGATCTGCTACCCATGCAGAGTTGTATCTATAGTTGTCAGAAGGATTCCAGTTCAATCCTTTAGCAATACCACGTGTATATTGTAATCTTAAAGAAAATACATATCCCAATGCTTTTCTTACGTGTACTTCAAATGAAGGAAGTGTAGGAAATACAGAAGGAATATCACTACTTTCTGTGATAGTGCTTAAAGAAGCACCTATTTCCCATTGATTACGAGGTTTAGCAGGAAAATCATAATGATTGTTCCAAAATTCATTTTGTTGTGGCTGGCCTTTTTTGGTTATTACGGCCGAATCGTAAACGTCGTAGACAGATGTATTTTTTTGAGCGAAAGTCCCTATCGCCAAAAATGTACATAAAGTCAACAACATTAATTTGTACTTTTTGCTTGACATAACTAATTGATTGATTATTAAAATTCTGAAAAATTAAAACTGATCTCTTGCAAAAATATCAATTGAGATTCAAAACGCAAATTTTTTTATTGTGTATTTAGGCTCCCTCTTATTGATATTTCTTATGTTTTTTACACATTGCACAGACTGTTTTTTATTTTCATGTGCTGCGTCGTCTTAAAATAAAATTCTACATGTTGTTCAATTTCATCTTTACTTTTAAAATAAAACAGTAAGAATAATCTTTGCAGAGGTGATATACTGCACTATATTGCTTCTTTTTATACATGAACTTTATTAAGGACATCATAGGGGAAGAATTGAGCATTTTTGAAAAGAAATTTTCAGATTCCGTTAAAAGTCAGGCTCCTTTGCTTGACAGAATAATGAAATATATCATAAAGCGCAAGGGAAAGCAGCTTCGTCCGATGTTTGTTTTTTTAAGTGCCAAGTTACAGGCACCCGTAAACGAAAGCACTTACAGAGCAGCAGCATTGGTTGAATTATTGCATACAGCAACATTGGTTCATGATGATGTTGTAGACGAAGCAATGGAAAGAAGGGGTTCTTTTTCTATCAATGCTATCTGGAAAAACAAGATAGCCGTATTGGTAGGGGACTATCTGTTATCAAAAGGCTTATTGCTCTCTACCGATAATAACGATTTTGAACATCTCCACATACTATCCAAAGCAGTAAAACAGATGAGCGAGGGTGAATTGCTGCAGATAGAAAAATCCCGTAATCTTAATTTAAACGAAGCCGTTTATTTTGAGATCATTAAAGGCAAAACTGCTTCATTACTGTCTTCTGCCTGTGCTGTAGGAGCATGGAGTACCAGCCAAAACGCTGATATAAGGGACAAAATGAGTCTGTTTGGTGAAAAGATCGGCATTGCGTTTCAGATTAAAGATGATCTTTTTGATTATGGAAAAGAAGATGTTGGCAAACCAACCGGCAACGACATAAAAGAAAAGAAACTTACGCTACCGCTTATTTATACGCTCAATAATATTGATAAAGCCACCAAAAAAGAACTCATCTATATTATTAAAAACGAGAACACCAATCCCAAAAAAGTAGATCGTGTGATCGACACCGTGATACAATTTGGCGGCATAAAATATGCTGCCGAACAAATGAACCAATACCGCGATGAAGCGCTAAGCATCCTGCACGAGTTTCCACAAAACAATGTAAGAGATGGATTGGAAAAACTGGTAATGTACATTACCGATAGAAAGTATTAGCATAATTTTTTGTACTTGACTTTTGTACTACTATTTAGCTTTTCTTGTGTCACTCCCTTGTGCGTCCTCATCTTTATTCAACAAAAAACATACATTCGTGTAGTTCGTTTCAATTAGTGTTATTATGAATAAGCGCTGGAGAATTATACAACCCAATGAAGCTATTGTAAACAGTCTTCATCGATCATTAAAAATAAATCCTACACTTTGCAAAGTGCTTGCAGGAAGGGGAATAGAAACCTATGAGCAGGCAAAAGATTATTTCCGTCCGCAACTATCTCTATTACACGACCCCTATTTAATGAAAGATATGGGCAAGGCTGTAAGTCGCATCACCACTGCATTTGAAAGAAAAGAAAAAATATTGGTTTTTGGCGATTATGATGTGGATGGAACTACCAGCATTGCTTTACTGTATCAATTTTTATGTAAACTATACGAACCTTCTTTAGTTGAGTTTTACGTGCCGCATCGATACAGAGAAGGATATGGCGTAAGCAAAATGGGAATTGATTTTGCCAAGGAAAATAATTTCAGCTTAATCGTTTCTGTTGACTGTGGAATAAAGTCTGTTGAATTAATAGAATATGCAGCAACCTTAGGTATTGATTTTATTGTATGCGATCATCACTTACCGGATAAAGTTTTACCGCCTGCTGTTGCCATTCTCAATCCAAAACAAATTGATTGCAATTATCCTTATAAAGAATTATGTGGTTGTGGCGTTGCCTTCAAATTTGCCACTGCTTTAGCACAAGAGTTTAACATAGACGAAGAACACTATTTATGTTACCTGGATCTATTAGCTACCGCTATTGCAGCAGACATTGTACCTATTACCGGCGAGAACAGGATCATGGCTTATCATGGTTTAGAAAGGATAAATAGTAATCCTTGCAATGGCATTAAAGCATTAATTCAATTAGGCGGATTGAATAAAACACGGCTTAGTATAAACAATGTAGTTTTTGTTATTGCACCAAGAGTGAATGCCGCCGGCAGAATGGATGATGCCCGTAAAGCAGTGCAACTTTTTATTGAACAGGATTACAATAAAGCATTAGAATACGCAGAACTATTACACAACGATAATACTGATAGAAAAGAAGCTGACAGCACGATAACAGAAGACGCTTTATCTATTATTAACGGCAATGACGAATTAATAAAAAGAAAATCGACAGTAGTATTTAAAGAGCATTGGCATAAAGGTGTGGTGGGTATTGTTGCAAGCAGATTGATTGAAACATACTACCGCCCAACGGTAGTGCTTACACGAAGTGGTGATGTTATTGCCGGTAGCGCCCGAAGCGTACCGGGATTTAATTTATATGAAGCCATTCATGCCTGTCGTGAACATTTGCTGGGCTATGGTGGTCATTTTGCTGCAGCAGGATTATCCTTATTACCTGAAAATTTAGAAGCATTCAATAACTCATTTGAGCAAGTTGTTTCTTCTACTATTGAAGCACATTTATTGATACCTGAAATTATTATCGATGCAGAAATAAATTTCAGTGACATCAACAATTCTTTCTACAATATCATCTGCCAGATGGAACCTTATGGACCGGAAAATATGCGCCCGGTTTTTGTAGCCCGAAACGTACTGGATACAGGCTTTTCAAAGATCGTAAAAGAACTGCATTTACGTTTTGTAGTAAAGCAAGGCAATATATCTTTTACCGGCATTGGTTTTAATATGGCAACTCATTTTGAATTGCTGCAAACCAAAAAACCGTTTGATATTGTTTTTACGTTGGATGAAAATGAATGGAATGGGACGAAAACTCTTCAACTGAAAGTTATTGATGTCAAATTAAGTGAGTAGGTTTCACGCAAAGATGCCAAGAAAATAAAATAAGCCGCTAAGATCTCCTTCTTAACGGCTTATTAATATAAAATATCATTTCAAAACTATACCGTTATTATCTTACTCGCAGGTTCATTCGCCATTAGATCCACACTTCTTGTAATAAACTCCGTTAGACTGTTACCTTTTAATAATCCCTGAGATAATAAAGCCAAATCAGCCAGGTTATGAACGATCTTTTCCTGCTTATCTTTTGCAGCTTCTGCTAAAACATTTTTATAGATTTTATGATTGCCGTTAACTGTCAACGTTACTTCTTCAGGCATTTGTGCATAGAAAGCGCCCATCTGTCCTTGCAAAGCCGCCATGTCTTTCATTCTACGCATAAACTCAGGGCGAGTTGCTACTACCGGCGGTGCGTCCACACTTAAGCCTTTTATTTCTACTGTTGCATGAATATCGCTGTATTGTTTTTCAAACAATCCTTTTAAGGTCTCTTCTTCATCCTTGCTTAATACGCTGGTATTGTTTTCTTGTTTATCAATCAAATTATCAACAATGTCGGAGTCTACTCTTGTAAACGCTACATTCTCCCATTTCATTTCTATCTGATTGATGAATCCTGCATCAATAATGGTTTCCAACTTAACTACTTTATAACCTTTTGCAGTTGCTTGCTGTATGTATGCATCTTGTTGAACAGGATTAGTAGTATATAAGATCACCAGCTTGCCATCTTTATTTTTTTGCAAAGCTTCTGTTGCTGTTCTGTATTCTTCCAATGTATAAAAAGTGCCGCCGGTAGTATCTTCCAATAAATGAAACTTGTTTGCCTTGTCCAAGAATTTATCGTCGGTCATCATTCCGTACTTCACAAACAAACCAAGACTTTCCCATTTTTCTTCAAAAGATTTTCTGTCTTTATTAAAGATCTCTTCTAACTTATCTCCTACTTTTTTAGTGATATGGCTGTTTATCTTTCTTACGTTAGGATCTCCCTGCAAATAGCTTCTGCTAACATTCAACGGAATATCCGGACTATCAATTACGCCATGCAGCAACATTAAAAATTCAGGAACAATATCCTTCACTTCATCGGTTACAAAAACCTGGTTACTGTATAATTGAATTTTATCTTTTTGTACTTCGTACGATTGCTTGATTTTAGGGAAATATAAAATGCCGGTAAGATTAAACGGATAATCAACATTCAAATGGATCCAGAATAAAGGCGGTTCACCAAATGGATATAATTCTTTATAGAAGTTTTTATAGTCTTCATCTGTAAGCTCGCTTGGCTTCTTTGTCCATGCAGGATTGGTATTATTAATTTGCTTATCCTGGAAGAAGATCGGAACAGGCAAAAAGCTACAAAATTTCTTTAAGATATTTTCTATACGATGATCTTCTAAAAATTCTTTACTTTCTTCATTAATATATAAAACGATATCAGTCCCACGATGTTCTTTTTCTACTTCTTCCAATGTAAACTCCGGGCTGCCATCACATTCCCAACGAACCGCTTTTGCACCTTCTCTAAAACTTTTACTGATTACTTCTACTTTATCGCTCACCATAAATGAGGAATAAAATCCCAATCCAAAATGCCCAATGATATTGTTTTCGTTTTGTCCTTTGTATTTATTTAAAAACTCTTCGGCGCCGCTAAAAGCTACCTGGTTCAGGTACTTATCAATTTCCTCCGCTGTCATACCAATACCGCGATCGCTGATGGTCAATGTCTTTTTTTCAGCATCCAGCTTTACGTCAATACGCAATTCTCCTAATTCTCCTTTTGCTTCCCCGATGCTGGAAAGTGTTTTTAATTTCTGCGTAGCATCTACTGCATTACTTACCAGCTCACGCACAAAAATCTCGTGATCACTGTATAAAAACTTCTTAATGATTGGAAAGATATTCTCTGTTTGTACTCTTATACTTCCTTTTTGCATGATTAAAATTTTACCCCATCAAATTTCTCCTAAAGGGGAGGCTTTGACGGGTACGTTAATTAGTTAAATGATTTTTTCGTTTAAACAAATAAAATGCCAGCAAGGGTTTGCTGACAGGATGGCAAAAATATTGAAGTATAAGTTAAATGCAACCAAACTCTTTAATTACAATGAAATAGTTGTCTTATACAATAGCCGTTCGGAAGGGGGTTAAATCCCCTTCCAAACTCCCTGACAATCCTATATCGACGCCCTCCCGATCCGTTCAGTAAGGGTTACCAGCCCGTTCAAAAAGGGTTGGCATGGACTTAATTACGCTTTTGAATGTATTTAAAAACGCACTGTCAAGCCGTAAAGAAGGCATTGCTTAGCAGTTAAAAACTACTATTAATGGAGTTGATAACGGTATATGATGTATTTATAAAGGTATTATTAAGGAGTTGGGAACGGGTTGTGATGTATTATTGAACGCATTATAAGTAAAGCTAAAAATAAAAACCTATTTTTTCATCACAGCAACTGGTATATCAATATGCAGCACATTATGCCCCCACTTGGTTTTTGTTTTCTTTGTTTTTGCCTTTAATAGGTCGGCACGTGTATAAATATTACTGAAGTACATTTTCTTTTCAGCGCTGTCCTTGTAAACTCCATCATCTTTAATAGTGATCTTTAATTGCTTTCCTGTTTTAATACTGATAGTGATTTTTTTAGCACCGGCATGTTGCGCATTTTTTAAATGCAGCTCTACAATACGATACAAGGTTAACCCTATACCGGAATCGATGGCAGCAGCACCGTCATCAGTCTTAAAACTTATTTTAATATTATTCTCTTCGCTGAATCGATATACCATATCTTCAATAACATGTAAATAGTTGGCACTTTGTAACGTAGTAGGAGTAATGGTTTTCGTCAGTGCCTTCATTTCATCGATCAGTAAATGAATCTGCTCTTTACTCAGCTCTAAAAAATGATCTGCCAGGTCTTTCGATTGTGAGGCAAAATCGATATACAGTTTTACGGCACCTAATGTTTGTATAAAATTTTCGTGCAGTTGATACGCAATGGTTGTATTCTCTTCTTCTCTTGCTTCAATATTTAATTGCGCCATCTTTCTTTCTATTGCAATTAAATCGTTTGACTTATTGATGATATTTTTATTAGCGATGCGTAACTCCAATAACTTGGTTACATGATCTGCAATAATGCTTAACATCTTTTTTTGCCGATCTGTAAAATTATTTCTTGGATCCTGATCAAAAACACAGACGGTTCCAATCTTATTTCCTGCTGCACTTATGATCGGAGCACCTGCATAAAAATTCACTCTTAATCCTGTTGCTACTGCAGGATTATCAAAAAAGCGTTCATCCAATTTAGCATCCGGAATTACCATTACGCCATCGAATAACAGCGTATGCCCGCAAAAGGAAAGATCTCGGGCTATTTCAGTTGGTCCAACATTTTTACGGGCTTTATACCACTGTCGATCTTTATCAATAAATGTAATTAATGCACTGGGGCAACCACAGATATCAGCTGCCAGTTCAGCCAGGTCATCAAATTCTTTTTCTTCAATAGTGTCTAATATTTCGTAAGAAAGAAGGTCGTTCAGGCGCAGTTCTTCATCCGCCGGAATAGGAGGTAATTGCATAGTTCTGAGGTTTAGTAATCAAGCGATACAAAAGTAGAACTTTATAAAATACATTACCTGATTTTCGTCATCTTATAAAACAATTACGCAAGATCAATTTCCAATAGAATTACATATAAAATCAGGGATGATGCCAGTAGAATTTATTTGAAGCTGCGCCTCTGCTGCATCTGTATTTCCCGATAAAACCAATGCAGTTTGTAAGCCGAATTTATTACCACCAAGAATATCAGTGTGCAAGGTATCGCCTACCATTAAAATATCTTTTTTGCCAAATCCATCTCTTAAATTGAGCTGCTCAAAAGCAAACATAAACATCTGCGAATCGGGCTTACCAAAATGTATAAATTTTTTATTAAGAATGCTTTCTACCAATTGTGCAATGCCGCCGGTAGCAACCGATACATGTGTTTTGGAAACAGGATATAACTTATCGGAGTTAGCAACAATTACAGGAATATTTCTATGTTTTAAAAGATTGATGGTTTTATTGATATCGGTGTTCCAGTCAAAGCCTTCATCGTCTAAAAAAACAAAAGCAGAAACATCATTCATATTATTAAGGTCGATATCTTTTACAGCGATATGTTGTAAACCCGATTGTAAAATATAATGAGCAGAATTTTCGGTGCCGAGATATGCTATTTTTCCGTGCAATATTTTTTGCTCCAAAAAATGTTTAGCCATCATTCCGGATGTAATGATCTCTTCTTTTTCAATTCCCTTCAAACCCAGTTTCAAAAAGCCTTCTGCCTGCTGCGTTCTGCTTCTTGATGCATCATTGGTTAATATGCGTAAGGCAATATTTTCTTTTCGAATAAAATCGATTGTGCCTTGCACACCATCTATTAAGCCGCCATAATTTTTTATTACTCCGTAAGAATCTAAGAAAACAGCTTTAAATTTTTTTGCTACTGATTGAAATGGTTGAATTTTCATTTTCTATTTTTTGTGAAACACTGCCTTTAAGTCAAATGAATAGTAACGCCGCTTTTTGTCTATGTTTCGCCAAGCTCACCATGACAAAGAGCTGTCAGCCTGAGCCTGTCGAAGACGATCTATTAATTAAAGATTTAACGCCTTCAAAATTTTATCTGCTTTAAATTCTTTTTCTATTGATGGCAAATAGATCTTGTATGCTTCATGCAATAATTTGTTCGCAAAAATCTCATGAAAGAAATGCCTTCCATCTTTTACCACATAATTCAATATAAAAAACCGGTATGCCTCTTTTAAAAACAGCACTTCATTTTTTGTCAATGGATATTCGGCATGATAGGCTTTTAAGAAAAGTATGAACCTGTCTTCCATTAACGGATTGATGATATAACTAAAAACAGTTTTATCTCCTATATCGCTCACAACACGGCTCATAAAATACAAATCCAGTATGCGACTGCTCACTCTAAACCAATCATAATCCCAACGGGAGAACAATTTAAAAGAAGACGTAATAGAAAAGTTGCCGATGTTCCAATCAATAAACACCGGAATTTTTTCAAACGTATCCGATTGTAATGTTTCACGATGTTCATAAAACAGATCAGTTTGCTTTTTTATTTCATCAATGAACATACGGTATTCGTATTTGCCATAATCCGTGTCGAGCGTACGCAACAATGAGTCAATATCCATCTTTAATGTTTTAGATGAATTGGGCAATGTATTACGTATGTTAGAGCAGGCTTTATGAAATTGCGCCACTTGTGTTCCCAGCCTGGTTATCTGTTCTTCATCCAAGCGACGTGGCAAACGCTTTCTTATTTCTATCGGACGATAGAATACGACCCAGGCATCCAACAACTCATTTTGAAAACGATATACATACAACGAATTACCTTTCATTAATGAACGGGCTAAAAAATTCTCAAACGGTGCCGATAAATTATTCGACAATGCATTGATGATAGAGTGATCTTCTACAAAATGTTCAAACTTGCCAAAATAACTGAGCTTGGCAATGATGAAGCTTTCATCTTTAAACGTTATTCTAAAAACATAATTGGTAGAAACTTTAGCACTGATATCTACAATGCGTATGATCTCTCTTGTATCATCATAAGCATTCCAGGCTTCTTTCACTATGGCTGTAAAATCTATAAAGGACATTCTTCTTAATTAATAATTAATAATGGATAATTAATAATTCCCTGAGATGAATTAGTAATTACAATCAGTTGAATCATAAAAATCAGCTAAATCCTGGTTCAGACAATCTCAAAATATCTTTTTAATTCTGCGTTGGGTTCACTTTCTACTACCTGCTTACACTCCCACTCTCTTGTTAAAATAAAATGATTTACAAAAGCCTCTCCAAACAATTCTTTTGCAACAGGTGAATCTTTCATTGCCGTGGTTGCTTCCTGCAATGTTTTGGGCAATTTTTGCGAATGGGTGTTTTCGTACTCATTTCCTTTTGTTGCAGCAATTGTTAATGGTAATTTATTTTTAATACCATACAATCCTGATGCTAAACTTGCAGCAATAGATAAATAAGGATTGGCATCAGCACCGGGCACTCGTGTTTCCAATCGTGTATGCATCGGTGTTTGGTTAATTACACGCAACGCCGTTGTACGGTTTTCTATTGCCCAGCTAATAGAAGTAGATGCCCAGGCTCCTTCTACATAACGCTTATAGCTATTGGTAGTAGGTGCATACATCGGCATAATAAAAGGCAAACAATATAATTGTCCGGCTATATAATGTTGCATTAATTTACTAATGCCATCTTTCTCTTTTTCATCGTAAAACAAATTCTCTTCACCATTTACGCTTAATAAATTTTGATGAATATGTCCGCTGCAACCGGGTAAACTGCTGTTCCACTTTGCCATAAATGTTGCAACTAATTCATGTCGATAAGCAATTTCTTTTACAGCAGTTTTAAATAACACTGCTCTGTCTGCTGCTTCCAAGGCATCGGTATATTCAATAGCTGCTTCGTATACACCCGGACCGGTTTCTGTATGCAACCCTTCCAACGGCACATGGAACCTGCGCAACAAATTAAATATATCGTTATAAAAAGATTGGTATTGAGAGGTACGCAACAACGAATAACCAAACATTCCCGGTGTTAGTGGTTGCAAGTTGGTAAAGTTCTTTTCGTATAAAGATTGGGGTGTTTCTTTAAAATTAAACCACTCAAATTCTTTTGCAAACAATGTAGCATAACCTGCATCATCCGCCTGCTGTTTTATCTTTTTTAATAATGTTCTGGGACAGGCAACATTTACATCTTTTGCATTGCTGAAATCAGCCAAAAAGAAAGGAATATTTTCATTCCACGGAACATGGCGCAATGTATTTAAATCAATTGTAGCAATTGAATCGGGATAACCGGTGTGCCATCCGCTTACATCACTTTCGTCATAACAGGCATCATTTATATCCCATCCAAAAATCACATTGCAAAAGCCGAAGCCGTCTTTTACAGCTTTAAAAAATTTCTGCTTGTTAATTATTTTGCCTCGCAGCACGCCATCGATATCAGTAACAGCAACCTTTATGTGATTACTTTCGCTGCTTTCTATAATTTCTATGATCTCTTTTTCAGTCATTTCTGCACAACTTTAAAATGGCAATAAAGATAATTACTTAATGGCTAAGAATTGGAATTGATAAACCTCTTTTAAATCCGAATTATTTACCTTCGCACCACCATGACGGAAAAAATTCTTATTCTCGATTTCGGCTCTCAATACACACAGTTAATAGCCCGTGCGGTTCGTGAAGCCAATGTTTATTGCGAAATAACCCCATATCACAAAGAAGTAAAATACGAAGAAGGCTTGAAAGGTATTATTCTTTCCGGTTCTCCTTTTTCAGTAAATGAAGATAAAGCTCCAACTGTTGATGTGAAGTCAATGGCTGATAAATTACCTGTTTTAGGTGTTTGTTACGGTGCTCAATTAACTGCCAAATTATTTGGCGGAAGAGTAGATAAAAGTGCTAAACGTGAATACGGTCGAGCGATTTTACAATTACAGAAAGAAGATGCACTACTGCAAAACATTTCCACAACATCTCAAGTGTGGATGAGCCACAGCGATACTATTAAAGAATTACCTGCAGGATTTGAATTGCTGGGAACTACCGATAGCATTCCTGTTGCTGCGTTTATGCGTAACAGTGAACAAGGCAATCCTTTATATGGATTACAGTTTCATCCGGAAGTATATCATTCTGCCGAAGGCAAAAAAATCATCAGGAACTTTTTAGTAAATATTTGCGGATGCCACCAGGACTGGACCCCGGCACATTTTATTACCGAAACAGTAGAAGCATTAAAGCAACAGATAGGTGATAAAAAAGTGATCATGGCATTAAGCGGTGGCGTGGATAGCACTGTTGCTGCAACATTGATCAACAAAGCGATTGGCAAAAACCTGTTTGGAATTTTTGTTGATAACGGCGTATTACGTAAAAATGAATTTGGACAAGTATTAGAAACTTACAAACATCTTGGATTAAATGTAAAAGGTGTAGATGCCAAAGAACATTTTTACAATAAGTTGAAATGGAAAACTGATCCTGAAGAAAAAAGAAAAATTATCGGCGGCGGCTTTATAGAAATTTTTGATGAAGAAGCAAAGCAATTAACAGGCATTGAGATGCTAGGTCAGGGTACTATTTATCCTGATGTAATCGAGTCTGTTTCAGTGCATGGACCTTCTGTAACAATCAAATCTCATCACAACGTAGGTGGTTTACCTGAAAAAATGAAATTAGGCCTGGTAGAGCCTTTGCGTTATTTATTCAAAGATGAAGTTCGTCGTGTTGGATTGGAATTAGGAATTCCACCGGATCTCATCTTCCGTCATCCTTTTCCCGGTCCGGGATTAGCCATTAGAATTTTAGGAGAGATTACAGAAGAAAAGGTACGGTTGTTGCAGGATGCTGATGATATTTATATTAATGGCTTGAAAAAAGCGAATTTATATTCAGAAGTATGGCAGGCAGGTACTATTTTGTTGCCGGTAAAAAGTGTTGGCGTAATGGGTGATGAAAGAACGTATGAATATACAGTAGCACTAAGAGCGGTTACATCCGTTGATGGAATGACGGCTGATTGGGCGCATTTACCTTATGATTTTTTAGCTGATATATCAAACGAGATAATCAATAATGTACGAGGCATTAATCGTGTGGTGTATGATATAAGCAGCAAACCGCCGGCAACCATTGAATGGGAGTAATCTTAATTAATAATGAATAATTAGTAATAACAATTGTGTTTATTATGCATCAGACATAAGTATTACTATTAAACATTGTTGTGTCACATTACGTTCATCAGCATTACTACTATTGAACTTTTATTGAAGCGAATAATATGATAAGAAGAGTTTGTTTAGCGATTGTTTTATTACTAACGATTAGTCATACACTAATTGCCCAGACTAATTCAAAGACTTATCATGTTGGAATTTTTGCGCCGCTTTATTTAGATTCTGTTTTTAACAATCAAACGTTTTTGTATAAACAAGGCATTCCCAAGTTTATTATACCGGGATTGGACTTTGTACAGGGTGCTGAAATAGCCTTGGATTCAATGGATATAAACGGCGCTACTGTTAATGCTGCTGTTTACGATTCAAAATCTTATAGCGACCCTGTTTCCGAACTAATAAAGAATAAAAAATTAGATGCACTGAATTTAATTATAGGTTCTGTTAAAGACGAAGAATATAAAGAGTTGGCAGCATTTGCGTCACAAAAACACATTCCGTTTATTTCCGTTACTTATCCCAATGATGGCGGTATTACAGACAATCCTTACTTAGTAATTGTAAACTCTACATTAAAATCACATTGCGAAGCGATCTTTAGCTATCTATTACAAAATCATGGTACCGATAAGCTATTTCTTGTTCGCAAAAAAGGCACACAGGAAGACAGGATCGCAGGCTATATAAAAAAAATAAATGAGCAGGATGGTAAACCATTGTTGAATATTCAAACACTGGTGTACGACAACGAACTAAGCTCGGATATATTAAAACAAAAATTGGACAGCAACCGACACACAGTTATTATTGGTGGTAGTCTGGATGAAACATTTTGTTCCAGTTTGATGTACGCCTGCAATGAATTGAATCAAACCTATCCTATTACATTGATCGGGATGCCGAATTGGGATGGTTTTAAAGTGCTGGCAAAGAAAGATCTGAAAGATTTCCCTGTTTATTACACCTCTCCTTATTTTAATAATAAATGGGATGATTACAGTAAAATACTAACCGGCGCTTATGCTGAACGGTATAAAGGAAGACCAAGCGACATGTCATTTAAAGGGTTTGAAGCAACCTACCTTTTTACCAAGCTTTTACTATTGCATCCTGATGATTTGATGCAACATTTAAATGACAATACGTACAAAGTTTTTTCTGATTTTAATTTCCGCCCGATCGAATTAAACAAAGAAAGCACTCAGCCCGATTACTTTGAGAATAAGCATTTGTATTTTGTAAAAAGCCTGAACGGCATTATTTCAAAAGCCTGGTAATTTAATTTACCATATACTTCCGGTGATTAGCATAAAGAACGATGAATACAATAGGAATCAATATTCCTATAAAACTTTTCCAATCAGAAAACGCATATTTGCCTAATATGATATAACTACCGACAAGAGGTATTATTTGACCCAGTACGTAAAAAATAAAACCGTCTTTTTTAAGCTTACGCATGTTTAATGCGCCAATAAAGCATAACGCAATTCCTATAATTCCAACAATTATTATTGATGTGGAATTATTCATTACTGCTTCCATTGCCGGTCTTGCTTCCTGCATTTGAGCCATTTGTTTGGCGTTAACGTTGTCAGGATTCTCCATTGCTTTGTTCATCATGTTCAAAGAAAATTTCATAAGATAAGGCGTAGCAAGAGTAAATATTAATCCTACAGCACATCCTATAAAAGTCAAAATGGTTAGTGCATTTAAATTGCCCGGTAACTTTGATTTATTTTCTTCCATATTGCAAAATTTTATACCAATGTAAAGCCTTATTTTATTTTTTCAAAGATGTTTATTGCTTATTATCCTATTTTCCTTCTTTTTAATTCTTTTTCGATCAAACTTAGCTCTCGTCCTGATTGTCCGCCAACACTGGAGTTTTCCTGCGCTCTTCTCATTAAATAAGGAATTACATCTTTAATTGGACCAAAAGGAATGTACTTGCTTACATTAAATCCTGCTTTTGCCAGGTTAAAACTTATGTTATCACTCATTCCATACAGCTGAGAAAAATGGAGGTGTGGATGATCTGCTGCAATAGTCTTTTTCTCTGCTATTTCCGCTGCCAGCATACAACTTTGTTCATTGTGCGATGCAACGATAAAAGAGACATTGTCTATATTCCCAAAACAAAAATCAATAGCAGCATTATAATCTTTATCTGTAGATGATTTATCCGGCTGAATAGGTGATGGATACTGATTTTCGTCTGCCCGTTTACGTTCTTTTTCCATATAAGCGCCACGAACTAATTTGACCGCCAGTACAAAATTTTTTATCGTTGCTGTTTCAAATGAATCTTTTAAAAACTGTAATCTATCATGCCGATATAATTGAACCGTATTATAAACAACCGGTTTTTGTTGATTGAATTTTTCCATCATTATTTCTGCTAAAGCATCTACCGGATCCTGGATCCAGGTTTCTTCGGCATCTATTAAAACTCCAATATTGTTTTTTTGTGCGGCTTCACAAATAAGCAATACCCGCACACATACTTTGTCCCATTCTTCCTGTTCATCAGTAGTCAAATTTTGGATAGCTTTAGCGTAACGTTTGAATAAACCTTCCTCATCATCATTCATCATTGCATCCATCTTTTCCAGCAAATCAAAGCGTGCCAATGCTGTTATTTTAATACTCATGAATGGAATATTTTTTTGCGTGGCCGCATAATTAATTACACGAATAAATTCATCCATTGCAAAATCAAAACCTTGTTCGCCGTCCTGCCCTCCTTCTGCACCATAATCTAAAATAACCTGCACATTATATTGCTGTAGCTTATTAGCAACTTTTGCTGTTTGCTCTAATGTTTCACCTCCAACAAATTGGTGAAAGATGGTGTTTCTTATGGTTGGCTTGATGAAAGGAAATTTATTCTTGATAGCAAGCGGAGTGATCTTCAACCCTAACTTGATCAGCCATGGAATATTCATGATAGAAAAAAGAAAATATGTTTTCTTTAATTCCATTTTTGATTTGCCGGCAAAAGCATATTCGGTATTGTCGAAAGAAATCATTTACTAAATCTACTAAAATTCTTTTTTAATAACAGATGCCTATATGCTTTCAGTATCTTTACATAAATATTTTTATGGATAAAAAGCCAGGAGATTCTTTAATAATAATGACAGAATTGGTATTACCGAATGATACCAATCTTTTCAATAATTTAATGGGCGGTCGATTAATGTATTGGATGGACATTGCTGCTGCATTGGCTGCTACCAAGCATTGTGGGGCACCCGTAGTTACTGCATCTGTAGATAATATTTCTTTTGAAAACCCGATTAAAATCGGCAATGTTGTTCATATAGAAGCAAAAGTAACCCGGGCATTCACCAGCAGCATGGAAGTACATTTAAAGGTATGGGGTGAAGATTCATTGATGCAACAAAAATATAAAAGCAATGAAGCGTATTACACCTTTGTAGCTTTAAATCCTACGGGCAAACCGGCGGCTATTGCACATCAAATTATACCGGAAACAGAAGATGAAAAAAGATTGTACGAAGGTGCGTTAAGAAGAAGACAATTGCGTTTGATATTAGGGGGCAAAATGAAACCCCAGGATGCAGAAGAGTTGAGAGCTTTATTTATCGGAAGTAAAGATTAAGGCAGACAGGCAAGAAGCCCATGAAGCAACAAGTAAATTTAATTTGCTAAATATTTGCAGTAGCGTGATGATGGCGGCCTTTCAGCATGTACTCTTTACTTTGTTCAATTGCATCCATTACCTGTGCTAAAATATTTTCGGTGGTATCATCATAATTAATAACCATCGGTGGCTTAAACGTAACAGACAACAAAGTTCCTTTCTTTTTAAACTTCAATCCTTTTTTATTGAATGCCCGCCAAAAGCCGCTGATAACAACAGGAATTACAATTGGGCGACTGTGTTTAATGATAAATGCTGTTCCTTTTCTTCCCGGAGCAAATGGTTTGGTAGTGCCTTGAGGAAATGTAATGATCCAATTATCTTTTAATGCCCGTTCTATATTTCTTGTATCGCTTGGGTCTAAATTTCTTCTTACTTCTTTGCCATCTTTTACCCAGGTACGCTTTACCGTTATAGCGCCTGCCATAGTAAACAGTTTACTCAGCCAATTCTTCCGCATGGTTTCTTCGGCAGCCACATATTTAACCCGTGTAAACGGCCAAAGCAGATAATAAGGCACTCCCAGTTTATTTCTCTTACGCCAGCTTACTGCACAGAAAATGTGTATGAATGTAATTACGTCTGCAAAATAGGTTTGATGATTGCTTACGAACAACACATTTTTCTTAGGAAGGTTTTCCAGATTTTCTGTTCCTTTTATTGTAAGCTTGTTGATAATATTGATACCGGGATAAGAAAACATCCCGATGATGATGTATAAAATAGTTTTAAAAAACCTCGTTTCTTTTATTCGTTGCAACCAATCAGGCATGAAAAGAATTTTTATGATTTTTTAACTTACGTAAATGTATTTGTTTTCTTTTTTAATTTATACTTTGCCGTAAATAAACATAAAATTATGAAAACATTCTTATCAATGCTGACTTTGCTTTTAAGCTCCATATATGTTTTTGCTCAAGCACAACCTACCTGCAACCCCTATCCTAAAACAATTACTGTTTCGGGTTCTGCCGATATGGAAATTGTTCCGGATGAGATTTATGTTCAAATTGATTTAAGAGAATACAAAAAGAAAGGAGAAGAGAAAGTTGAACTTGAAAAAATAAAAGCCGATTTTTTAGATAAATGTAAAAGTGTCGATATTGAGGATTCAGCCATTAGCATAGCCTCTTACTCAGGAACAAATTATGCAGCATGGTTTTGGAAGAAAAGAAAAAAAGATCCGGATCTATACTCAACAATTTCTTATCAGATAAAATTTAAAGGTTCAAAAAAAATGGATGCTTTGGTTGCCATTTTAGATGATGAGGCTACTACTAACTTTAGAGTATTTAAGACCTCCCACAGTAAAATATCGGAATTTAGGAAACAACTAAAAATTCAAGCAATAAAAGCTGCAAAAGAAAAAGCAATTTATCTTACTGATGCGATTAATGAAAAAGTTGGAGAAGCTATTACAATTGAAGAGCCGGGTGAACCTGAAAACAGTTCCGTAAATCAAAATGCAATAAATTATAGACAAGCTAAAGATGGCATTCTCATGGAAGAGAAAATTGTAGACAATATTCCCTCTATTGATTTTAAAAAAATAAAACTTGTTTATAAAGTAAAGGTCGTATTTGCAGTAAAGTAATATGCCTCTTTTATCTTTGCATGCATGAAACTAAACACTGTTATTTTCGACATGGATGGCTTGTTAATCGATTCCGAACCTTTATGGAATGAAGCAGCCACAGAAGTTTTTAAACGTTATGATATAACCGTAACCGACGAACAATATGCCATTACCACCGGTTTGCGTACCAAAGAATTTGTGCAATGGTGGTTTGCGGCACATAACATCTCTATGCAATATGCTGATGAAGCCCGCATCGGCATCATTCAAAAAGTATCAGAAAAGATCATCACTAAAGGCAAGCCAATGCCGGGATTAGCGCATATTCTCAACTTCTTTATCTCCCGTAAATTTAAGATTGGACTGGCTACTTCTTCGCCGCAAACAGTTATTGATGTTGTGATGAATCATTTAAAAATAGGAGAATATTTTAATGCTATTTATTCGGCAGAAGATCTTGCTTACGGTAAGCCACACCCGCAAGTGTATTTAAATTGCGCAGAAGCATTGGGTTCGCAACCGGAAGAATGTATTTGTTTTGAAGATTCCTTTAATGGTATGATCGCCGTTAAAGCAGCAAGAATGAAATGTGTAGTTATTCCGGCACACGCACAATTAACCGATGCTAAATGGAGTGCTGCAGATCTGAAGATATCTTCTTTGCAGAATTTTAATGACCTGCTCTTACAAACGGTTTGATCTGAAAATGTAGTTTTAGACTTGTAACATTTAAAGTATTCTGCTCTCATGACCGATAGAATAAAGGACTATAACCCGCTACAATGAAAGCTTAAAAATGTTATGCCGTAAAAGGGAGTGACACAACGATGTTGCCATGAAAAACTGCTGTCTGTTCCAAAATTTTCATTTTTTGCTGTAAAAACCCTCTAAAACGCCTGAAAAATCTGCTTTTCAGGCTATAAAATCCACAATTTTTTGTGTAACTTTGCACTCCCGTTAAAAAACCGGGATATTATTATGAATTTCATTAACAAACAACTAAACGCAGATGCACAGGAGAGTTCAGCAGCACCGACCGCTGAGACTACTGCGACAACAAATTCACCTGTAGTGGAAACTGCTCACGACGATTTTGATTGGAGCGTTGACAAACGTAACGTATCTAGCTACAACAATGATGAAAAAGCTAAGTATGATGCGGTGTATGATGGTACTTTTAAACAGATCAATGATGGCGAAATGGTACAAGCTACTATTGAAGCGATCACTAAAACTGATGCTGTTGTAAACATTGGTTTTAAAAGTGATGGTTTGATCTCGTTGAACGAATTCAGAGATGTTGCCGGCGGAATTAAAGTAGGCGACCTGATTGAAGTTATGGTAGTTGAAAAAGAAGACCGCAACGGAAATCTTCACCTGAGCCGTAAACAAGCTCGTACAACAAGAGCCTGGGAAAGAATTGTGGAGCTGCACAAAACCGGCGAAATTGTTACAGGGTTGGTTACCAGCAAAACAAAAGGCGGCTTGATCGTGGACGTGTTTGGAATGGAAACATTCTTACCGGGTTCGCAAATTGACGTTAAGCCTGTTACTGACTACGACCAATTCGTTGGTAAAACAATGGAATTTAAAGTGGTTAAGATCAATGAAGCCATTAAGAATGCTGTTGTATCTCATAAAGCACTTATCGAAAGTGATATTGAAGCTCAAAGAGCTCAGATCATCGGTAAATTGGAAAAAGGTCAGGTATTGGAAGGAACGATCAAAAACATTACTGACTTTGGTGCATTCCTTGACCTTGGCGGCTTAGACGGTTTATTATACATTACCGATATTTCATGGGGACGTATCAACCATCCTTCAGAAGTATTGAAAATGGATCAAAAACTGAACGTTGTGGTATTGGATTTTGATGATGACAAAAAACGTATCAGTCTTGGTTTGAAACAATTAACTCCTCATCCTTGGGATACATTATCTGAATCAATTAAAGAAGGCGAAGTAGTAAAAGGTAAGGTAGTGAACATCGAAGATTACGGTGCTTTCCTTGAAATCATGCCAGGTGTGGAAGGTTTGGTTCACGTAAGTGAAATTACATGGGCTAACACTCCTATCAACGCTAAAGAATTCTTTAAACTAGGTGATGAATATGAAGCTAAAGTAGTTACATTGGATAAAGATGCCCGCAAAATGAGCTTGTCTATTAAACAATTGACAAACGACCCATGGAGCGATATCGATACTAAATTCCCGGAAGGAAGCAAACACAGCGGCGTAGTTAAAAACATTACTCCTTATGGCGTATTTGTTGAATTGGCTACCGGTATCGGCGGTATGATCCACATCAGCGATCTTAGCTGGTTAAAACGCTTCAATAACCCTAACGAATACACTAAAGTTGGTCAGAACATCGATGTTATTATTATGAACATTGATAAAGAAGGCCGCAAATTGCAGTTAGGTCATAAACAAATTGAAGAAGATCCATGGAATTCATTGGAATCAACTTTCCCTGTGGGCAGCATACACGAAGGCACTGTTACTAAAAAAGATGACAGAGGCGCTGTAGTTCAATTGCCTTACGGCTTGGAAGGATTTGCTCCTAACCGTCATTTGGCGAAAGAAGATGGTAAAACCATCGGTGCTGATGAAACGGCTCAATTCATGGTAATTGAATTTGATCGTAACGACAAACGCATCGTGTTAAGCCACACCCGTATTTGGGAAAAAGTTGTTGAAGAAGAAAAGCAAGCAGTGATCAAAGAAAAGAAAGCAGAAGCTGAAGTAACCAAAAAAGCTGTAAAAGCTTTACAAAGCAAAGTTGAAAAAACAACGTTGGGTGACTTAGGTGTTCTTGCTGACTTGAAAGCAAAGATGGATGGCAATGCTGCTGCATCATCTGACGAAGCAAAAAGCGAATAATTATTAATCGTCTTATACGAAGAGGTCATCAATGATGACCTCTTTTTTTATGTACTTAACACCAGTGCTGTTATTTAGCATTGTTGTGTCACTCGCTTGTACAGCATATTTTATTCAGCTTTTATCTAAGCGTAGATTTCGGGTAGCAAACAGCAGGCAAAAAGCTGCGGAACAACACTGTTTACTTTGCTGGCATTGTTTCTTTGTGTGAAACTCATCGTACCTTGCACCAGTTATGAACAACTTCAGTAAGTATTTAGGCTTAACCATGCTATTGATGGGTATTGTGTTCGGCTTTATTGTTTCTATAGCATTGGTTATTTTAGTTTTTAAGCTACTTTCCATAGCGCTTTTCAATAATAGACTATCTGATAATATTTTTCAATACTGCGTAACCATTACGCCTTATCTTATATTTTTTGCAGCAGATTATTTTTTGTTCACTAAAATAAAAAAAGCAAAAAGTATTTCTTCAAAAGTTATAGCATCGCTTTTTCTGTTTATTGGCAGCTTGGTTTGTGTACTGTCTTTTTTATTGCTTTCTGCCAATTTCTTTGGAGTAAAAAATCAATGGCTGTTTTGGTTTAATGAGAATACTGGTTACAGCCTGATCATACAATTACTAATGGTTTTTGCTACCGCCTTATCACTTGCCATTGGATCACCTAAAGAAAAAGATTGGATGGAGAAATAGCTTTAACTATTTGCAATAGCTTTAGCGGCAATAAAACCTGTTGTCCATGCATTTTGAAAGTTAAACCCACCGGTTATTCCATCTATGTCTAATACCTCCCCGGCAAAAAATAAATTCGGTACAATTTTACTTTGCATGGTATTATGATCAATCTCATTTAATGAGATTCCCCCTGCTGTAACAAATTCCTCTTTGAATGTCGTTTTTCCTTTTACTTCAAATTCCTGTACACATAAAATTTTGATCAGCTTGTTTTGTTCTTTGGCAGGCAGATCTGCCCAACGCGTATTTTCGTTTATGTCACACTGTTGTAATAGATATTCCCACAAACGCTGTGGTAATGAAAATGGATTTCTGTTAATGATCTTTTGTGAAGCAATATCAAAACGAAGCTGCTGTAATTTTTCACGCAATGTATTTTCATTAAAAGAAGGAACCCAATTTACAGCAATTTGAAATTTATATTCTTTGCTTTGCAATTCACGTGCACCCCAGGCAGATAATTTTAAAACTGCCGGACCGCTCATTCCCCAATGTGTTATTAATAATGGCCCCTGCTCCGATAATTTGGTACCCATAATTTTTATTGAAGCATTTTCTACTGAAACCCCCATTAATGCTGTAATTGCATTACCCGGCATGTTAAACGTAAAGAGAGAGGGAACCGGTGATTCAATAGCATGTCCCACCTTCTGTAGCCATTCAAATTGTACTGATTTCGGATAACCGCCGCTGGCTACACAAAGGTATTCGGCAGTCTGTAGCCGGGAATTTGAGAGTTCAATATTCCATTGTTCATCCATTCTTTTTAATTCCTTTACCTCGCTATTCATTAAAATCTCTATGTTATATTTATTGACTTCTTTTATCAGGCAATCAATAATTGTTTGTGATGAATCCGTAACAGGAAACATTCTTCCATCAGCTTCCGCTTTTAGCTCCACACCCCTTTGTTTAAACCATACAATTGTGTCTGTAGTAAAAAAGTGATGAAATGCTTTTTTTAAGAAGCCTGCACCCCTTGGATATTTTTTGATCATCTCTGCAATGCTGAAGCAGTTGTGTGTAACATTACACCTACCGCCTCCGCTTACTTTTACTTTGCTTAACAGCTTATTTGTTTTTTCAATAATGGTTACCTGCAACGCCGGATTTAATCGTGCTGCATTTACAGCACAAAAAAAACCGGCAGCTCCACCTCCGATAATGATCAGTCTTTGTTTGTTCATAAAAGAACATCAAAGATAATATTGAAATAACCACCCGGTTTTAAAAAATAAACCACATAGAAAATTCTATGTGGCATAACAAAAGAGTTCTTTGCTTAATAATTGTTTTATCCTATCAGCTAATAAGTACCGCTACCACCGGCATTGTATGTAGCATCTGTTAAAGGATCATACACTGTACAGGAGAATGTAAAGCTTCGGACGCCGGTTTTAGTAACCGTTCCGTTTTTTGTTCCATATTGTACCGGGCCAGTACTTAAAGTAGTTAATCCATATAAGTCGCAGCCACCTACAGATTGATATGCATCCGTAAAAGAAAAACTACCTGATGAAGCTTGCGGCATATTGTAAATAATAAATGAACTGCCTGATATGGTGAAGATACCTACATCAATGCCACTACAGGCACTTACATCGGGAGTAGAAGAACACGGGCCTGAAAAGTTGTTTCCATCGACAGTAAAATTTCCTAATCCATTATCGCCCGCTCCTGCATTACAATCTGCTGTAACTATTATCGGTGCTGTAGCACTACCTTTTACCGGTATATTATTTACATCTACTATGCTGCCGCCTGCAGAAACTTTATAGTTAAAAATAACAGCACCATCTTTTACTGCTACTTTAACTCTATACTTTCCATTTGCATTTGTTTTAACCACATACTCATTATTATAATTAGTAGATTTTATTCTTACCGTTATATTAGGCACAGGTTTATTATCTGTACAAAGCACTTGTCCTTCTATCGTTCCAAAATCAAGCGTGCACTTGTCTATATTTTGAAAAAGCGTAGTAGCCGGATAAAAATATTCATCATTGGTTTGTGTAATACCGGTACCATTCGTCCATTTACCTAACTGGCTATCATAACCCCAGGATTTAGCTCCATTACTAACCGGATCGTTAACACCTGCAGGAATTGTTACTCCAACTTTTACATCCGGCGATGCAACTAACTTATTGCCATTTTCATCTTTAAATTCTGTTGCTACAAAGCCATAACTGAGCATTGCCCCTTCATTTCCGTTTTCATCATTTGCCATAAAATCGCCGCCAGGCATTAGATCAGAAAGATTTACATCATTACCCTGAACATATCTTGCAGCAACATATACTTTACCATTATATACTTGCCCATCATTACTTTTAAAAGCCCCTGCGGGAGCTATCACTCTCAATCCTTTATTGCCGGCTTGCCCTCCTGAGGGCATTATCGTTCCAAGGTCATTTTTTGTCAACAACTTAATTTCTGTAAAAAGATCAGTACCATCAACATTATCTACATTTTTATACCCGGTGAAAAATCCATCTGCATTTACTTCTACTTTATATATATCTGCATGAGAGAGTCCTGAGATTTTAAAGCTTCCATCATTGCCCGTTTGTACCGTCTCTCCTGAAATTTTAACAGTAGCATTTGCTATTCCTGTTCCGGCTTCATTTAATACGGTACCGGATACACTAAAAGTTGAACCTGCGTCTTTACTGCACCGGGTTAAAAGGTGTAAGCAAAGAATTGAAGTAAATAGTAAGATCAATGTCAGCTTAGTTTTTTTCTGTATCATGATATAAATTTTTAAGCGTTATTACTCCTGATTGTTTTCTATTGTGTATATAGTTATCTCATTAATGTAATATTGTTAATTTAACAGCAGGATCAAGTGTAACTGTTGCGCCAGATTTGATGGTTATGCTTCTTATAATTGCATTAGTGCTCAATACCACATTGCCGCCATTAATGATGACATCAGTGTTACTATCAGGAATAATTCCGCAACCCCAGTTTTGTGTATTCTCCCAGGCCGAATTGATACTACCGATCCATTTGTCTGAAAACTTTAATATAAATACATCACTATTCTTACCATCTACAATGCACTTATATTGATACCCATACCAATTGGTTGAAATATTATTTAATTGAAGTGATGCTGTAGTTGCTCCATTATAATTATTGCCATCGGCAATATTTTGAAATCCGGAGCCTGTATTTACTTGCCATTGAAAAGCAGTTCCAATAATGCCTGCTGTTAGTGTGGTACTTGTTGTAGAAGGACAAAGCTGAACTTCAGCAGGTGATTGAGAAAATCTCATCACGCTAAGTTTTCCGTTCGCATTATTAAAGTAATCGGCATACGCCACATAAGGAATTCCGGCATCATTTATTGCTATTGAAAGAGAAGAACGATCTACATCTTGTGAATAACCAATGAAGCCCTTTGAAAAACCCGCATCACCTACCGGCACCCAACTGTTTCCATCAAATTGTATCACAGAAGCGGAATTATTTTCTGTGTTGTCATCCATAAATGCGAAGTATGGAATTCCATTATTGTCTACTGCAAGCGTAGGATCAAAGTCATAGTTTGCTCCATCAAAATATCCACCCACATATATCCACGAGGTTCCATTGAATTTCATTAGTGTTGGTATAGATAAGCCGACATCTCCCGAAGCAAACCCAACATACAGCTCATCGTTTTTATCAATTACAAATGACACATACCTTGCCACTGTTGATGAGAACCATTGATTACCTACATACACCCAGGCAGAGCCGGTAAATTTCATTACAGATGCCCGTCCTCCTGCACCATCTTGAAAACCTATATAAGGAGTATTGCTTTTATCAAATGCCAATGATATAGTTTGCACAGCATTTGGTGTAAAACCTACTTTGCCAACAGCCACCCAGTCTGTTCCATTGAATTTCATAACGGTTGCTTTATCACTATTATCATAATCCTCATAAGCCACATAGGGCACATTATTATTGTCTATTGCAATGGACGGCGAAAAAGCACTGCTTCCCGAAAATTGTATATTACCCACTGCAATCCAGGTATTGCCACTCAATTTCATTACGGTTGCGTTTCCATTAGGGGAAGAAGAATAAAGCACATATGGAATACCTGCTTTATTAATAGCCAATGAGATCAATCCTATATTAGGTTCTGAAAAACCTGCATTACCAACTGTAACCCAATTAATACCATTGAACTTCATCACAGTTGCTGCATTATTATTGCCCGCATCCTGGAATGCTATGAAAGGAATTCCATTCTTGTCAAAAACCATAGAAGTATTGTAAACCGGCTTCCCTGCCGAAAAACCAGGCGATCCAACATATTCCCACGATTGTGCAAATGCACAATGAGACCATAACCCGATGAACAAAGTAATTATGTATTTCATACTTTATGTTTTACCAAACATTTCTAGGGCAAGTGCTTCCATAATGATTTCCCAATAGGAAGCCTATAACTATTTCATGTGTTCCATTGCTTACGAGGTTCAGGTCAGACATTGTTTTATCATATGAATATCCTATACTAACGGCATTGCCTATACTAATACCTGCCATTGCTGCAAATCCTTCCTCGGAACGATAAGTAGCTCCCAGCCATAACAATTGCTTATATTGAATTTTCCCGTTCAAATCAATACTAAAAGGCAAAGGACTAACATAGCGCACCATTGCTGATGGCAAAAAACTTACATCATTCGTGATATAAAAACGATATCCCAGATCCAAAAAATAATGAGGCACTAATTTTCCTGATGAAGATTGAATGATATTATCTGAAAAACTGAGTTGGGAAGAAAGGATCTGCTGTACCGAAAGTCCGATGAAATAATTTTTATTGTACAACAATAAACCCGCAGCAAAATCGGGTTTCATTTGCGTTAATTGTCCATTTGCATTAACTGCAGGATCTGAACTGGTATAAAGATTTAACTTATCTGCATCTAAACTTACCTGGTGTAAGCCCGCACTAAGCCCCATTGCTAAAGTAGTTTTAGCTGATATCGGCTGGTGATGAGAGAAGCTTGCAAAGGCATCGAAATGTGTAAGCGGCCCTGTTTCATCACTGATTATTGTTAAACCAATTCCCTGGTGTGACGGCGCTGCTTTATAATTGAACCAATAGGGCTTTCCTAATGGATTTTCTCCATCAATACCATAACTGGTTGCATCTTCCCTTTCATCATATACACTTTTTTGCAAAGGCGCTTGTATGGTCAGGTAAGCGGTAACAGGAGCTCCTTCCAATCCCACCCATTGATTGCGGCAACTCAATTTTACATCGGTATAATTATCAATGCCTGCCACTGCCGGATTAATGATAAAATTATTTAGGATGTATTGCGTATAATAAGGTCGTTGTTGAGCAAAACTTGAAACAGGCAGTATCAATACTATAGCCAGACAAGCTTTAAAGATCTTTTTTATAATGGATAAGACATGCATAAAATAATATTTACTTATCGTAATATGGTAAGTGAACCACTTACTATTCCTTTTTTTCTTTTTGTATTAATGATATAGTAATAAACCCCTACCGGAATATCAGTTCCCCGGCATTTCCCATCCCACGGAGTGTTATAGCCCGTTGAACGGTATATCAGCTGACCATACCGGTTAAAAACACTTACATCGCAATCAGGATAACTTTTCAGGTAATCGATCTGCCAGGTATCGTTTATACCATCGCCGTTAGGTGTGAATGCATTGGGAATAAACAACCTGTCGGTAACCTTTACACGTACATAAGCAGCACTAACACAAGAAAATTCATTCGTAACAGTAACCATGTAACGTGTGTCATCATTAGTAATCGCCAAGGGATTTGCAATGGTATCATTAGATAATCCTGTAGCAGGTGTCCATAAATAGGTCCATGAAGAACCGCCTGAAACATCTGCTCTTAAAAAAGCAGTGCCTTCTGTCAGTATGGTAACTTCATTACCTGCATTAACAATAGAGGGTGCTCCGATAGTTACATTTCGTTGCACACTATCTGTACATCCATCGCTCAAGGTGTAAGTGTATTTAATTAAATGATCGCCTACGCCTGCTACTGCAGCATTCATCTGATTGGAATATTCAATTCCATCACCGCTGTAATAACCTTTGCCAAAAAGAGAAGAGCTATCTACGGCATAATCAAAGAAATAATTTCCTGCATGTGCTGAACATAATAAAGGCACCCGGTTAAATACCAATCTTGGGCTTGCTAATGATTGGATCGGATATAATTTATCTGAGTAACATCCGGCATCGGAATATACCCGGGCTTTTATTGTATAATCTTTAAGTGAAGGCGATCCGAAAACAGGATATGAAAAAGAATATTGTTCACTATCTAAAGGATTATCATCTATTACAGAATCCTTATTAACCATATCATTCTTCCAGAAAATAAACTTGCTTATCAGTCCATAATTTAATGTAGAATTATTTTGTATCTCTACAATACTATTACTGCATACTGCCGGATCAAACGTTAACTGTACATCCGGATAATCGCTTATTATTAGCGGTTGTGATAAAGAAGAGATACAACCATTGTTACTTGTAATTTGCAAAGCTGTATTATGCACTCCTGCTGTTGAATAAGTATGTTTACTGGTACCAAAGGCTGTATCAGAAGTATTATCATCAAAAGACCATAAATATTTAAACGCAGCAGACGTACCATCTGCGATAGTAGAAGCACTCACATACGACCCTTGTATTCCTTTACAAACATAGGGTACAGAAAACAGCACTTCGGGATTAGGGTTTATAATTACATTCACTGTATCAGTCTTAGATACGCAACCATCTTTTGTAGCTGTTATAAAATAATTTCCTTTTGCATTATTTATAGAAGCGTTTGCAATTACAGGAGATGCTATATCACTTGAAAAATTGTTGGCACCGCTCCATGAAAAAGAAGTTCCTGTTAAAGATGAAGTTGCAAAGAAATCAATATCCTTTGTATCGCAAATTGGGCTGTTGCTTCCTGCTGTTGTTATTTTTGGGATTGGTCTTATTATTACATTCACATCTTGTTTTACAGATGTACACCCATTTAGAGTTGCTGCAATTGAATAGTTGCCGCTTTCATTTACGTTAGCATTTAAAATTGAAGGCGACTGGCTATTATTTGTGTATCCATTGGGACCTGTCCATTCATAGGACGAATTAGGTAATGATGACTGAGCATTTAGAATCAATGTTACTCCATTTTCATCTGCACATAAGGGAGTATTGCTCGTTGCTGATGTTATCACGGGCGTAGGCTTTATAATAACCGATGTTTTACCGGGCGCAGAGGAACAGCCGTTACTGGTAGCTATAACAGTATAATCACCCGATGCTGCCAGAAAAATATTATTAATAAACGGATCTTGCTGATCACTATTAAATCCATTGGGGCCTACCCAATTATAAAATGAATTGGGTACAGACGATGATGCAGACAATTGCAATTGATCTCCACTACATACCGGCATATTGCTACTTACACTTGTTATGGAAGGAACAGGATTTACATTGGTAGTTACCTGCCCCGTAGCAGTATTATTACATTGATCTGTTATTGTAACAGAATAAGTAGTGGTAGCATTTGGTGAAACAATAACAGAATTTTGATTACCGCCATTATTATCCCATGTATATGTATAAGGTGGAACGCCGTATATGCCTGATGAGAAAAGTGTTACACTTTGTCCATTACAAATTGTAGCAGCAGAAGAACCTATACCTTGCAATTCTACTGTATGACCTTCGATTTTTATTATAAAAGGGTTATCGGGAGAAACATAAGAATTATCACAACCATTTGAAGAAATAGTACTCCAATAGCGTACTATAAAAGGAACATTTTGCGAAGTACAGGAAGGTGCCGGCATGCATGAAAGAAAGTTTAAAGCAGTAAAGCCTATAGCCCCGGAACTATATGTACCAACCGAAACTCCGTTGTTATAACAATTATTCCCATTAGGACAGGTAGTGCAGCAACTCAAAGGTCCTGTTGTGCAACCACCACTGCTTACAGATGTGTTTTCATCAATACCTGTACCTACATTAACATGTACTGAAAAGCTATACGAGATTGCTGTGATTGTTGCTGCTGCAGGGGTAGGAACCTGTAAAACATTATCACATATACTACCGGCAGAACCGCCACCAACCAAGCTCCCCGTCGAATTAGTACTGCTTACCAATGGGTCAATTATAACATCACCGGTATTTAAATGCGTGTTTAAATAATCTGCCTCTATTGAAAAGCCGATACTACTATTCCGAATTACATATGCCAGGCTTTTATTTTGGTTAGGATCTTTTTTGTCATACACAAGCGCTTTCCCCACATGCAATACCGCTGCATTGTTCAATAAATAATCTGCTTCATCGACTCCTGAATAGCTGTTACCAAATTTAGCTGCAACAGTAGTTTGAAAATCATCTTTAAATATTAATTGTTGCGCCCGGGGGAATTTATTGGAATGAACAATAAAATTTGTTTTAACAGCACCAATGATAGCATGCAGCTCTGCATCAATTCCCGGAAAAACATTTTTAATATACATGCCATCATCCCCAATAGTATAGTCAGACCAATCAGCAGATGCAAGTATCGTTTCTTGCCCATTGATGTTTCCATTCAAGATCCAATTATTAAAGTAAATGATTGCGCTCTTTGTTTTTATGTACGTCATTTTACGATTCAGGTCAAAGCCTATTGGTTCCTGTTGATAGCTGGCTTCATATATATTATTTCCTTTAGGAGAGATACGTTTATCCATCGTAAGCCATTGCCCATTTTTTTTATAGTGGATGGCATTAAGCGATTGAAGAATATAAAATTTGGATGCGTCGTTCTTATCAATAAAGTATTTACTATTTGCTGTTCGTTTATTAATAATTTCAATTGCTGTAGGAACGGGAGAATTAATGTAATTAACTATTCCATCGGGATTCATATTGACTGAACTATTGGCTTTATTAAGTCCGTTATTATCCGCCATGGTTGAAGTCGTAAAAGAATTAAAGTTGGGATGCACAGAACTTACATTCGCATTGGTCGCTAATCCTTGAGCGGAAGTAACGTTGGATAGAGCTGCTAAATAAAGCCCTATTAAGAAAATCTTTTTTATGACGGAAGTCTGGTTCATTAATATTATATATTTCTATGAAAAATTAATCTCCTTTTGTAAAATTCATTTTAAGCCATAAAAGAGAAATGGATAATATTGCTTTTTCAATAGAGTTACAATCAAGCAAATTATATGTATAAGCTGTGCCGATACCTGTATAGTATTTTCGGGTGGTTTTTGTTGGATCAAACACTGCTACAGAACAAATATCTGCATGTGATGAAAAAAAATTTGGAGGAAGTGCCCACCCATTACCAACGCCATAGTCATTTTCGTATTTTTGAAACAATAACTTATCACACGGCATACCGGTTACAATATTCATTAGTACATAACTTTTATTATAATAAGAGCCGGTTAGATTTCGAAAATCTAATTTTTTATCTGTACGTTGATAGGCATTAAATGAGATCTGAGTAAAATAACTTCCTCCACTATATACGTCAATGGTGGCATTACATGAAACTCCTTTCTTATCCGGAGTTGCAGAAGACACTTTTAAATATGCATCAAAGCCATAGCCTGATAATGATATTGTTTTGGGTATTGCAGCTGCAGTATTGCTAGGTTGGGTTGCTATTTTTACATTCTCCGCATTGGTTCCTCCAGAAAAAGTTTCTCGCTTACCATGTGGATACACAGCCATAAAAACTTTATCTATATCGATGCTATAAACCGGGCCGGTTTTATTACCCGTCATTTTATATGAAATACTATCATCAGAAACTTCTACAATTTTTACATATCTCTCTGTTCCATCTTCCAATATCAATGTGTCTTGAGAAAAGCCAAAAAACATTTTTAATAAAAGAAACAAACACAACGAAATTCTTTTTTTCATACAATTAAATTATTTGAACTTGAATGTTTCCGGTTTTACCAACTCCAGCAAATACCTGCTTGAGATATAAGATCATTCTGATCGTATTTGTACACACTAAAAGAAAGTCCGAAAGTTGAAGAAGGAAAAATATAATCAAGTCCGGCACCATAGTAAAGACCCGACGAATTATCAGAGAAGCCGGAATTGTCACTTATGGAAAAAAAACCATACCCTATACGTCCTGATAAAAATAAACCGTGATCTTGTTGTTCATATTTGCCGGACATTCTGTTAACAGCCAAATAAGGAGCCACATAAATTGAGAACATACTCATGCTATAACCATCTGGAAAATATACCGCATAGGCTCCGCCAATATTCATCACATTTTTTGCTAAACGATATTCTCCTTCCACGCTTAAAGAGGATGGATCGCTAAAACCATATTGCAATCGAGTTGGCATATATTTTACTTTTATGTCCTGATAATTTATAGCCGTATCCAAAAGTGAATTGCGATTATTCTTGCTTGAAATAGATTGATACAATCCAACCGAATTATTTGTAGGTGTTGTAACCGGTGCTGGAGAACTCACTGTTTGTGTTGGCTGTTCTGTAGCTTTTATAACTTCTCTTTGCCCGTTTTCATACAATATCATAAAGACCTCTTGTTTTTTAATATTGTAAATCGGTCCGTCTTTCAATTCCCATCTTTTATATTTAATAACATCATCTGTTATTTCTGTTACCTTACACTTAATTTCGCTTTTATCATTTTTAATGATAACATCCTGCGATTTTCCTAAAAAGTGAAATAGTAGAAGCATTCCGATCAGATATATTTGTTTCATTTTTTTTGTTTTTGTTAGATTAAGATTAGCTATCTGGGAAAAAATTCTCAGATAGCTTTTGATATTTGTTATTACCAATGAAGCAACATAGTATTGCAGGACGATGAAATATTAATACTGCCTGACCAAGTGTGGTCACCATCAGAAGCAGTGAAACTGTGTGAGCCTTTTGATAAGGTTATGCTAAAACAACCTGAAGAGCCACAGTCAGGAGCATCTGTTTGATTATAATAAGAAGTTACACTTCCGGAATAACCATCAACAGAAACCTGGATAGGGCTACCATATTGGTTAGACCAAAACATTCCGGTCCCTGTATCTCCTCCTCCTCCTGGGCTTCCTCCCGTATCTTCTTTTTTGCAGGATGCCAAGCTTAATAATGCTGTTGCAACAAATAATGTAATAAGAATCTTTTTCATAATAGTTGTTTTGTGCCTACTCTTTAATAACCGTTTTCGGCTTACCGGTTCTATTTTATTTATATTGTATTAATTATCGCAGGGTGCATATGCCGTTCCCCAATCGTCGTTTCCAAATCTTAAATGATCAACAAATACTTTTACAGAATTTGCATCAGCGACTAAAAACCAACTTCCTCCTTCATCGCCAGGTTTAATAGTTACTCTATCTGTTGTATTGGCAGAAGTCACGTAGCTCTCTTTAGCAGTAAAGTCAAAAGAAATCGTTTGCGTATACCTGTTTCTAAACTTTACCCACCATTCATATTTTCTTGCAGACTCGTTGTAAGAAGCCTTTTTAACGCAGAAATCAATTCCTTTAAAACAAGAGGTGGTTCTCCATTGTCCGTACTCGGACTGTGCCTTGGCTGTTATACAACCAATGATGAAAAACATAGTGATAATTGTTTTTAGTGTATTTTCTTTCATGTTTAATTTTTTGTGCCTACTCTGTAATAACCGTTTTCAGCTTACCGGTTGTTTACTAAAAGGGTACGATTAATTGATAACGCTGCTAGGATCTAATTTTTGTTGCCGCCAGCTTTCAATGCTTAACAATATTTCTATTGCAATTATTAAGGGCGATAATAAACACAATACAATGCCAGCCGCTATTATAGCGATGATTAATACAAAGAGTTTCATTTCTTTTAATGTAAATCAGTACAGGAAAGCGATCGACAATTTTTCAAGCGGGTACGTACTACGGAACACGGATTACTCATGGATATTGTACCGGTTATATTTCTGCAATAGCTATTTATGCTCTACGAGATTATATCCGCTATTAACTTTAACACTCGCCTCTGTCCTATTCCTCACGCCCAGTTTTTTATAGATACTCTTTAGATGGTTTTTAACAGTGTGCAACGAAACATTCATACTATCCGCTATCTCCTTATTCAACATGCCTGCTTTCAATAATTCTATTACTTGACTCTCTTTTTTTGTAAGCATCTCAATTGGGTTTAGTATTGGTTGCATTGCGAATATTTGCTTTTTATTACATTTAAAAAATAGCTCTTTGGTGTTATAGTGTATCCGTTGTTGTTATTACGATACAAACATACTATCATGAGGTAGCCCTTGTCAACGGGAGAATAGCCCTTTTAGGTGGGGGTATTTTTACGGGTAGGCGGCACCGTATATTTCAGGTATTTACAACTAGTTAATTCTAACATCAATCATTAAAACACCTGTCAACAAAGGGTTTTATGAAAGAAAGATCAGAAAAACCGAAGATTAGTGATTTACCCTATTGCAAAATCGAAAGTGGCAGAGTATATTGTCTTTGGTAATCACACAAAAATTTCTTAACCAAAAAACTTACAAACATGAAAAAGATGAATTTCCTTATTGCCATTTTTGCATTCCTACTGGGATTTGCCGTTTACTATTTTTATGATAATTTTTTAAAGGAAGATTTGACCTTTGTTAATTATCAGGAAGCTCAAGGCCCTCCTCTTTCTAAAACCTCTCAATTGAATCCTGGAGATGCAGAAATTATGACAAGGTTATATAGAAAGCATAGTCCTGTGATCAGACTTAAAGATGCTTCAAAAAAGCAAATTATTGGCTGGGAAGTAGAAGATACCTTAATAAATTATATAAGAGCTAATAACAACGTTAACGGATTAAAAATTTTTTTAGCAAGACAATGGAAAACAAATGACGATGGCTCTAAAGACACAACCCATGCTTCATATTATACAGTGATAGTAGAGCCAGCAACTCGTAATATTAAAACAAACCGCTTAGATTCAATTGTCACAAAAGGAATAAATAGCCTGGGTATACAGGCAACGGGGGCTGTTGCATTTGATTGGCATACTCCTATTCCCAAATAATAATTCATACTGAAAAGAAAAACGAAAAATAAATGTTTATTGATGTAGTATATTTTATTATTCTTTTTACAATCGCTCTTTACGGAATATATAATTATAAGAGGAGTGTTATAGCATTTAGGTTATTAACGATTTTATTGTCCTTAACTTTTTTTGCTGAAGTACTTGCGTACATATTAGCGAGTGCCATGCATGAAAATGTAACAGTTTACAAAATTTACACTCCTCTTCATATAGTTTTATTTACTTTAATTTATTATTCACTAATGAGTAGCCTCTCAACAAAAGCATTGACATTAACTATTGGTTTTATTGTCTTTTTATTTATTACTGTTTTGATTATTAATTCTGATGGACAAAATTTTCCCAATAGTATTGTTAGTATTGACACTGGCGCAATAGTGTTGTTTTCACTGATATTTTTTTATGAGATGATAAGAACTCTTTCGGAAGATAAACTCTTTATTTCAGGCTTATTTTGGCTTAATAGTAGCACTTTATTTTACTTTTCTACAAAATTTGCCTATTGGATTTCCTTTAGTTATCTTTTTAAACACAGCCCGACAATATTAAATACATTAATAAGAATCTTTGGGCTATTAGATCCTCTGTATTACCTTCTTTTGGGAATGTCTTTATATTTTCATATCCAAAATAATAAACGTGAAATTTTAATTAACCTTGGGAAGCAATAGTGACTACTTATTAATTGTTGTATGCATTGGGCTTTTTTTTGCACTACTCAGTGTAAGTATCATTTTATTTGTCATCTATTACCATAAAAAAAGAAGAGAGGCTATAAAAGATAAGGATACATTGATTGAAAATTTCAACAAAACGATTTTAGAAACTCAACTCGAAATACAAGAACAAACATTCAATTACATCAGCCAGGAAATTCACGATAACGTAGGACAAATATTAAGCTTAGCCAAAGTGCAGATAAACATTATGAATGAGAGTGAGTATATAAGCAAGGATATGCTAAATGAAGTGAAAGAGAATGTAAGTAAAGCAATGGCTGATCTACGCAATATTTCCAAAAGCCTTAGCAGCGAGCGAATACGCTTACATGGAATTTATGAAACAGTTGCAATGGAAGCAGCCAATATTAATAATAGCGGCGTGATAAAAGTAGTGACTTCATTAAATGGTGCTGAGCAAAAAATGGATGAGCAAAAAAAATTGATACTGTTTCGTATCATACAGGAATCGTTACAAAATTGTATCAAGCATGCACACGCTTCAGAAGTAACCATTGACTTTAGTTATTTACCGGACGTTCTGCAAGTACTGGTCAGAGATAATGGAAAAGGGTTTGATGAAGCAGAGATCGCAATCAATAATAAAGGCCTTGGCTTATTAAATATTAAAAACAGGGCTGCACTAACAGGTGGCTCCGGCATAATTGCAAGTGAGCTAAATAAAGGAACTACTGTAACTATTAAAATACCGTATGAGTGATATTAAGTACATAGCAGTTGTAGATGATCATACTATGTTCCGCAAAGGCTTGATCTCATTGATCAATCTTTTTCCGGGTTACAAGGTATTGTTTGATGCAGCGAATGGAACTGATTTTATCAAGCAGTTAAAGCCGCAACATTTGCCGGATATATTGCTGTTGGATATTGCCATGCCTGAAATGGATGGTTATCAATTGGCTAGTTGGGTTACTATTAATTATCCTGATATTCCCATTTTAGCGCTAAGCACGATGGATGCTGAAACAGCTATTATCAAAATGATAAAGCATGGAGCAAAGGGTTATGTATTAAAAGATGCTGAGCCCAAAGAATTAAAGCAGGCTTTTGATGATGTACTGAAAGATGGTTTTTTTTATAATGAGCTTGTATCTCACAAAATAATACGTTCTATTAATCTATTGGCAGATAACAGATCAGCTATTGGCGCTTTTGCAAAGCTTTCGGATAGAGAGACTGCTTTTTTAAAACTAGCCTGCAGTGAGAAAACCTATTTTGAAATTGCGAAGGAAATGTTTGTTAGTGAACGTACAGTTGATGGTTATAGAGAATCACTGTTTAAAAAATTAAACGTTTCTACAAGAGTAGGATTGGTATTGTACGCTATTAAGAATGGATTGGTGCAATTATAATTCTCAGTAGTAAGTTGAGCAAAGATTCGGATTCGCTTTTTCAGCAGCTTCTATTTCAGCAAAAGAAGATAAAATATCTGCCTTATTCTTTTGTATGCAAACATTATGTTCATAGTGTGCAGAAGGTTTTCTATCATGTGTACGAATTGTCCAGCCGTCCTCATCATGATACACATCTTTTGTACCCAGGTTTATCATTGGCTCAATAGCAATCACCATGCCTTCCTTTAATTTAGCGCCGGTACCCCGTTTACCATAATTAGGCACCTGCGGATCTTCATGTAAATGTCTTCCCAAACCATGCCCCACCAACTCTCTCACTACTCCATAACCGTGCTGCTTCTCGGTATAATCCTGTATCGCAAAAGCAATATCTCCAACTCGATTACCGGCAATTGCTTTTTCAATCCCTTTATATAAAGATTCCTTAGTTACTCTCAACAACTGTTGTGATTCTTCCGGTATTGTTCCTAATGCAAATGTATAGGCGCTATCACCATGAAACCCATTTTTATAAGCACCAAGATCTACAGAAACAATATCACCATCTTTCAATTCATTCTTTGTAGGAAAACCATGCACTACTGCATCATTTACCGAAATACACGCTGCAAAAGGATAATCCTGGTAACCTTTGAAAGAAGGTGTTCCGCCATTGTCCCTTATAAATTGTTCCGCTACATCATTCAAATGCAACGTAGTTATGCCGGGTTTGATCAGCTTTGCTACTTCAGACAGGGTCTTACTCACCAGCAAACTGCTTTCACGCATTAATTCAATCTCTGCCTTGGTTTTATAATGTATCATCCTGCTTAACTTAGCTTTAAAACAAACCCCGACATTCGCAGTCGGGGTAGATATTTTTACAAAAGAATTTTTTACATTCCTGATGCTACCGTTTGTCTCCCCTGTATCCTTCCTCCACTCATTAATCCATCGTATTGACGCATTAATAACTGCGTTTCTATTTGTTGTAGCGTATCTAAAATTACTCCAACCATAATTAATAACGAAGTTCCACCATAAAAGGTTGAAAAACTTTGCTGCGTGCTGAACGCTAATTGGAACAATCCTGGTAAAATACCCACCAGTGCTAGTAATACAGCTCCCGGCAATGTAATTCTATCCATAATTGTACCAATGTAATCAGCTGTTGGCTCGCCCGGTTTTACACCAGGAATAAATCCATTGCTGCGTTTCAGATCTTCTGCCATTTGCTTTGGATTAAAGATCAAAGCTGTGTACAGGAAGGTGAACACAATTACTAATACTGTATAAATAAGCATGTAAACAGGATTGGTATGATCTGTAAAAATCTTAGACCCTCCTGTAAAGCCGGAGAAAATAGTTGGTAAGAATAAAATGGCTTGTGCAAAGATGATTGGCATTACACCGGCAGCATTTACTTTCAAAGGAAGAAAGTTTCTTGCACCACCGATCTGTTTATTGCCTACGATCTGTTTGGCGTATTGTACTGCTACTCTTCGTGTTCCCTGCACCAGCATTATCAATCCCATAATGATAGCAACTAAGAAAGCTATTTCAATTAAGAAGATCAATAAACCACCCCCACCTTTATTAATACGTGCAGACCATTCTTGTATGAATGCCTGCGGTAATCTAGCCAGGATACCCATCATGATAATGATTGAAGTACCATTGCCTAACCCTTTATCAGTAATTTTTTCACCTAACCACATTACAAACAATGTACCTACGGTTAAGATAATTACAGTTGATATCCAGAATAATTGATCACCGTATCCGGGAATCAATGCTTCTCTATTCGCCGGGCTTCTTAAATAACCAATATAAGCCGCTGCCTGAAATGCAGTAACTACAACGGTTATATAACGTGTCCATTGATTTATTTTCTTTCTTCCGCTTTCGCCTTCCTTCTGGATCTTTGCCATTTGCGGAACCAAAATGGTTACCAGCTGCATAAAGATCGATGCAGAAATATATGGCATGATACCCAATGCAAAAATTGATGCCTGGTGAAAAGCTCCACCAACGAAAGCATCCAATAATCCCAGCATGCCGCTTTGTGTGCTGCTGGCAAGATTGTTTAATTTATTTGGATTGATACCGGGTAATACGATGTACGAACCTACACGATAAATGAATATCAGCAACAGCGTATATAGTATCTTTTTACGCAGTTCATCAATACTCCAGATATTCTTTAATGTTTGAATGAATTTCTTCACAGACTTGAAACGTTTTTATTTTTTGCGGCAAACTAAAAGACGCATCTTACGATGCGTCGGCAAATATCGTGAAATTTATTTAACTATTTCAACAGTACCTCCGGCAGCTTCAATGGCTTCTTTGGCTTTAGCACTTATTGCGTTTACTTTAAATGCATATTTCCCTTTTATTTCGCCATTGCCCAGGATTTTTATACTATCAAACTGTCCAATTAAACCGTTTATATATAAATTTTGAAGACTGAATTCCTGGATACCATATTTTTCAGCATAATGATCAACTTGTCCTAAGTTGATTACTTTGTATTCAATACGGTTAATGTTTTTGAAACCACGTTTTGGAATACGACGCTGAATCGGCATCTGACCACCTTCGTGAGCCATTTTGCTTTTGTAACCGGCACGGCTTTGTCCACCTTTATTACCTTTTGTAGACGTACCACCTTTACCACTTGCTTCACCACGACCAAGGCGTTTTTCTTTATGAGTTGCGCCTTCTGCTGGTTGTAAATTGTGTAATTTCATTGTATATGATTTTGAACTTTCGGGGAATCACCCCTCGCTGATTTAATTAATAATTAGCCTAATTGTTCCACTTTTACTAAATGGTTAACTTTTGTAACCATTCCTAAAATTTGCGGAGTAGCTTCTACTTCAACAGAAGAATTCAATTTTTTCAAACCTAAAGCAGCAACAGTTTTTTTCTGACGTTCAGATCTGTCTATTGTGCTTTTTACTTGTGTTATTTTAATCTTTGCCATCTTGTGAAAGGTTTAGGGTGTAGGGTTTAAGGTCAAAGGTCTTATACCTTATGCCTTTTACCTTATACCATTTTTATCCGTTAAATACTTTCTTTAAAGAAACAGTTCTTGTTTTTGCAACAGTGATTGGTTCACGTAAAGTAGCCAATGCTTTTACTGTAGCTTTAACCACGTTGTGTGGGTTAGCAGAACCAAGGCTTTTTGCCAATACGTCTGTAACACCGGCGCTTTCCAATACAGCACGCATGCTACCTCCTGCGATCACACCAGTACCATGAGCAGCTGGTTTGATCAATACTTTAGCAGCACCTTCTTTACACCATTGATCGTGAGGTATTGTTCCGTGCATGATAGGAACTTTAATCAAGTTCTTTTTTGCATCTTCTATACCTTTAGTAATCGCTTCCTGAACTTCTTTTGCTTTGCCTAAACCTTGTCCAACTACACCGGCGCCGTTACCTACAACAACCAATGCAGAGAAACTAAATGCACGACCACCTTTAGTTGTTTTAACAACACGGTTAATGGCAACAACTTTTTCTTTCAATTCCAACTCACCTGCCCTTACTCTTACTTCGTTTGCTTTTGACATGTATATTACTTATTAAAAAGTTTATAATTTAGAATTGTAAGCCACCTTCTCTTGCGCCTTCAGCAACTGCTTTTACACGACCATGATAGATGTATCCACCACGATCAAATACTACTGTATTAACTCCCAACTCACCTGCTTTACGTGCAATAGCGCCACCTACTAATTTGCTCTTTTCAGTTTTAGTTCCTTTTTGGGCAACTATATCTTTATCTTTTGATGATGCTGAAGCAATTGTAACTCCACTTTCATCATTGATCAACTGAGCATAGATATCAGAATTACTTCTAAAAATGCTCAATCTTGGTTTAGCGCCAACACCACTGATCTTTTTACGAATGCGGTATTTTATTTTTTGTCTTGCGCTTGCTTTAGTATTACTCATGATCTTTTATTTTTCTCTCCGATACTGCCGGAGATAATTTGCTAATTTGATACTGTACTAATTATTATTTACCTGCTGCTTTACCTGCTTTTCTTCTCAACACTTCACCGGCAAATTTCACACCTTTACCTTTGTACGGTTCAGGTTTACGTAGGCTGCGTAATTTAGCACAAACAGCACCTAATAATTGTTTATCGATACTTTCTAAAGTAATAGTTGGGTTTTGTCCCTTTTCCTGTGCAGTAGTTACTTTCAATTCTTTAGGAACTTCAAAAATAATATTGTGAGAATATCCTAAAGAAAGGTCTAATAAATTTCCCTGGTTAGAAGCTTTAAAACCTACCCCAACCAATTCCATTTGTTTTTTATATCCTTCCGTTACACCTTGCACCATGTTGTTCACCAAAGAACGATACAAACCGTGTAAAGCTCTGTGACGGATCTGATCTGTAGGACGACCAAATTCAACTTGACCATCTTTAACAGTAACAGTAATATCTCTGTCGATAGCTTGCTTCAATTCTCCTTTTGGGCCTTTAACTGTAACGATGTTATCGTTTCCAACTGTAATAGTAACGCCGCTTGGAACAGTTACCGGTTTTTTTCCTATACGTGACATAGTCGATTTTTGTTGATTTAATATTTACGATTCCAGATCTGTGTTCAGCCACGACTTAGGCTTAATTATCAAATCCGTATTTATTAATAAATGTTGCACAAAATTTCACCACCTACATTCTGAGCTTTTGCTTCTTTATCAGTCATTACTCCTTTTGAAGTAGAAATGATAGCAATACCCAAACCATTCTTCACACGTTTAAACTCTTCTGGTTTTGCATATGTACGCAAACCCGGACGGCTTACTCTTTCCAAACTTTGAATAGCAGGAAGTTTAGTAGATGGATCATACTTCAAAGCGATCTTGATCACGCCTTGTTTGCTATCATCTTCAAACTTGTATTTCAAAATGTAACCTTTATCATACAAGATCTCAGTAATACGCTTCTTTAAATTAGAAGCAGGTATTTCTACAATACGGTGATTAGCCATTTGTGCATTACGAACTCTTGTAAGAAAATCTGCTATAGGATCAGTTACCATATTAATTAAAAATTGAAAATTAAAAATTTTAAAACTCTCTTCTCTTCCTTTTCCCTTTTAAGGGTTAAGGCTTACCAGCTTGCTTTTGTTACACCTGGTATTTTTCCTTGCAAAGCCATATCACGGAACATGTTTCTCGATAAACCAAAATGTCTCATGTAACCTCTTGGTCTGCCGGTTAACTGGCAACGATTTTTTAAACGAACCGGTGATGCATTCTTTGGTAATTTATCCAAAGCTGCATAATCACCTGCTTCTTTTAACGCTGCTCTTTTTTCTGCGTATTTAGCGTGTAATACTTCACGCTTTCTTTGTCTGGCTTCTATCGATTTTTTTGCCATAGTTATTCTTTATTTACGATTACAACCGTACTCGTAATTGATTTACTTTTTAATATTTTTAAAAGGCATTCCTAATTCTTTCAACAACTCAAACGCTTCTTCATTCGTGTTTGCAGTAGTTACGAAAGTGATATCCATACCGGTAATTTTATTTACCTTATCAATATCAATTTCAGGGAAGATGATCTGTTCTGTAACACCTAATGTATAGTTACCACGACCATCAAATGCTTTATCATTGATACCTTTAAAATCACGTACACGAGGTAAAGAAACAGAAACCAGTCTGTCTAAGAACTCATACATCTTTACACCACGTAACGTAACTCTTGCTCCAATTGGAATGTTCTTACGCAATTTAAAGTTTGAGATATCTTTTTTACTGTTTGTTGCTACTGCTTTTTGACCTGTGATAGAAGATAGTTCTTCGATCGCAACATCAATTAATTTTTTATCAGCAACAGCGCCGTTCACACCGCGGTTCAAGCATATTTTAGTAAGCTTTGGCGCTTGCATTACAGTTTTATAACTGAATTTTTTCATCAACGCAGGTACAACCTCTTTGCTGTACTTGGTTGCTAATCTCGGAGTGTATTTTTCTGTGCTCATTATTTAATTGCCTCCCCTGATTTTTTAGATACTCTAATTAATTTACCGTCTTTTCTTTCACGTTTAATTTTAGTAGCTGCTTTTGCTTTAGCATCCCAAAGCATTACATTACTAATAGCGATAGGTGCTTCTTTTTTTATGATGCCACCTTTAGTGTTTTGAGCAGTTGGCTTGCTGTGCTTAGTTACGATGTTTACACCTTCTACCAATACACGAGCGTCTTCTACCAATACTTCCAACACTTTACGTGGTTTTGTCACGTCCTTATCTTCACCGGTAATAACTACTACGTTATCACCTTTCTTAATGTTAAATTTGGGTTTAAATCTTGTACTCATTTTATAAACTTTTAAGTAAACCGTGAAAAAACAAAACCGTTTTACTTTTAATTTTTACTTTTTAATTAAAGAACCTCAGGTGCTAATGAAATGATTTTCATGTAACCTTTATCACGCAATTCACGAGCCACCGGGCCAAAAATACGTGTACCTCTTGGTTCGTCTGATGCATTCAACAATACAACAGCGTTATCATCAAAACGTATATAAGAACCATCTTTACGACGTAATTTATTTTTAGTTCTTACGATAACCGCTTTGCTCACAGTTCCTTTTTTAACGCCACCTGCAGGCATTGCATCTTTAACGGTAACAACAATTTTATCGCCTATTTTAGCATAGTCCTGTCCGGAGTTACCTAATACACGGATACACAAAACTTCTTTGGCACCGCTGTTATCTGCAACATTCAATCTGCTTTCTTGCTGAATCATTTTATTTCTATTTTAGATTTAGATCTTTTCAATCCAAATCAGTACTTAATTTTTATAGCAGGCTATACAATTGTATATCCCAAATTGTAAATACTATTTTACTTTTTCAACCACTTCAACCAATCTCCAACGCTTTGTTTTGCTTAACGGACGAGTTTCTGCAATCTTTACCGTATCACCGATGCTGCATTCGTTCTTTTCATCATGCGCATGAAACTTCGTTGTCTTTTTCAAGAACTTACCATAGATCGGGTGCTTTACTTTTCTTTCTACGTTAACCGTAATAGTTTTATCCATTTTATTGCTGGATACAACCCCGATTCTTGTTTTACGTAAATTTCTTTCTACTGCCATTGTTATACTTTTAATGGTTTAATTAAAAACCTAATTCTTTTTTTCTTAATGCTGTTTTTAAACGTGCAATGTCTCTTCTAAGCAAACGAATGCTTACAGGGCTTTCAAGTGGCGCTACGCTGTGTGCGAATGACACTTTCTTTAAACGCAATTCATCTTCACTGATCTTTGCTTTCAGTTCATCTGCGTTTAAGCTTTTAATGCTCGCTAAAAAATCTGCTTTCTTTGCCATCTCTTTTTATTTTTAAAATCCAGATTTGGAATCTTTAATAATTATGCTACTGCGTAATCTCTTCTTACTACAAACTTGGTAGCAATAGGTAATTTTTGTGCTGCTAATTCAAATGCTTCTTTAGCAACCTGCATTGGAACACCGTCCGCTTCAAAAATGATACGTCCTGGTTCAACTACTGCAGCCCAGTATTCAGGGTTACCTTTACCTTTACCCATACGTACTTCAGCAGGCTTTTTAGTGATTGGCTTGTCCGGGAAAATTCTGATCCAAACATTCCCTTCTCTTTTCATGTGACGGGTTAATGCCTGACGAGCACTTTCAATTTGCCTGTTAGTAAGCCAAATAGGTTCTAATGCTTTCAATCCAAACGTACCAAAAGAAATACTTGTACCTCTTTTTGCCGTTTCTCTGATACGACCTTTTTGCGCTTTTCTATGCTTTGTTCTTTTTGGTTGTAACATCCTGTTCTTATTTACGATTTGTGATTTCTCTTTTACGATTTACACAAACCAGTTATACTATTTTTACTAATTATCTTCTTCCACCGCCACCCCGGTTTCCACCACCACCTCTTCTGTCGCCGCCGCCTCTTCTGTCATCTCTTCTATCGCCTCTGTCTCCGCGGTTTTCAAAGTTTCTTTCGCCACCTTCTTTACCGGCGTTCGCTAAAATGTTTGGATTTAAATCTCTCTTAGCCAATACTTCACCTTTACAGATCCAAACTTTAATACCGATCTTACCATATACTGTTAATGCAAATACATTTGCATAATCAATATCCATACGTAACGTATGCAATGGTGTACGACCTTGTTTGATTTCTTCGCTACGTGCAATTTCAGCTCCACCCAAACGACCACCAACTTTTACTTTAATTCCTTCTGCACCCATACGTAATGCTGAAGCAATTGCCATTTTAATAGCACGTTTGTAGTTGATACGATTTTCGATCTGACGAGCGATTGTATCTGCTACTATGTTTGCATCCAATTCCGGACGACGAATTTCCAGGATGTTAATTTGAACATCAGCATTGCCGGTCAATTTCTTCAACTCTTCTTTAATTCTATCAACCTCTCCACCACCTTTACCAATGATAATACCCGGTTTTGATGTATGAATAGTTACGATCAACTTATTCAACGTACGCTCAATAACTATTTTAGAAATACCACCTTTGTTGATACGAGCGTTCAGATAATTTCTGATCTTGTTATCTTCAACCAGTTTCTTTCCAAAATCTTTTTTGTTAGCGTACCAGTTACTGTCCCATCCGCGGATGATTCCTAACCTGGCACCAATTGGATTTGTTTTCTGACCCATAGTTTTTATTTAAATTCCAAGTTTTAACCTGGATGTTTATTTAGTTTTTACTGTCTACAATTAAAGTTACATGGTTGCTGCGCTTGCGGATCTTGTATCCACGACCTTGCGGTGCAGGGCGCATACGTTTGATCACTCTACCTCCATCAACAAAAATTGTTTTTACAACTAACTGTGCATCTTCTACTTTAACATCACTGTTCTTTTGCTCCCAGTTATTGATAGCGCTCTTTAATAATTTATATAAAGGCACTGATGGATGCTTTGGACTGAATTGTAAAACTCCCAACGCTTTATCTACATCTAACCCACGAATTAAATCAGCCAATAAGCGCATTTTGCGTGGCGATGTAGGATAGTTTCTAAGTTTTGCTACTGCTTCCATTTCGATTTAATATTTTTAATTAAGCAATCTTCTTGCTTGAGTGTCCTTTAAAGTTTCTTGTTGGTGCAAACTCACCTAATTTATGACCAACCATAAATTCCGTTACATAAACAGGAATAAATTTGTTGCCATTGTGAACTGCCAAAGTATGTCCTACAAAATCAGGAGTAATAGTAGAACGGCGAGACCAGGTTTTGATAACACCTTTCTTATTCTTTCCTTCATTTATAGCTAATACTTTACCTTCTAAATTAGCATCTACGTAAGGACCTTTTTTAATTGAACGAGCCATGTTTTATTTTTATTTACGTTTATTCATCACGCCGTTGGCGGGATTATTTTAACAGTATAATTATTTACTTATTTTTTTACCGTTTCTTCTCTGGATGATCATTTTGTCAGAGCCTTTTCCTCTTGTACGAGTAATTTCACCTTTAGCATATTTACCTGTACGGCTACGTGGGTGACCACCTGAAGCTTTACCTTCACCACCACCCATCGGGTGATCAACAGGGTTCATGGCAACACCACGGTTACGTGGACGAATGCCTTTCCATCTGTTACGTCCGGCTTTACCCATGCTTTCAAGGTTATGGTCGCTGTTACTTACAACACCTACAGTAGCATAGCAATTGATCAATATCTTTCTTAATTCGCCACTTGGCATTTTTAAGATTGCGTATTTTTCTTCCTTGTTGGTCAACTGAGCAGAACCACCGGCACTACGAACCAATTTACCACCTTGCCCGGGTTGCATTTCGATATTATGAATAACAGTACCTAAAGGCATGTTTTTCATCATCAAAGCATTTCCTAATTCAGGAGCTACGCTGTCGCCGCTTGTAACGGTACCGCCTACCTGTAAACCATTCGGAGCAATGATGTAACGTTTTTCCCCATCAGCATAATTCAACAAAGCGATGAATGCTGTACGGTTTGGATCGTATTCAATTGAAACAACCTTTGCAGGTATGTCTTTTTTATCTCTTTTAAAATCTACGATACGGTATTTAATTTTATTACCGCCGCCGATATAACGCATAGATCTTCTACCTTGTGCGTTACGACCACCTGTACCACTTACTTTTTCAAGTAAAGATTTTTCAGGAACGTTTGTAGTAACTTCTGCATAAGCGTTACCAATTCTCCAACGAGTTCCTGCTGTTACCGGTTTGTATTTCTTTAGTGCCATTTTTAAATTTTGTTTTTGTCAAACTTTGCGGTGCTGACCACCATTCATTAATTATTTAAATCTATACGGTTCCGTATATATCAATTGTTTCGCCTTCAGCAATTGTTACAAAAGCTTTTTTCTTAGCCGGTTTACGACCATTGATGAATCCTGCTTTTGTATAGCGTGATTTAGCTTTAGAAGGAATTACAGCAGTGTTCACATCCTGAACCTGTACGCCATAAAAGCTTTCTACTGCTTTTTTAATTTCAAGCTTGTTTGCTTTTCTGTTTACTACAAAAGCATAACGATTTTGCTTTTCAGTTTGCTTATTTATCTTTTCAGATAAAATTGGCTTTATTAAAACGTCTGACGGTTTCATAATTTTTTATGCTTTTTCTTCTTCAGTAAAAATTTTTGCTGCGCTTTCAGTAAACACTAACACGTTAGCATCTACTATGTCGTATGTATTTACATCGCTCAATAAGCCTCCGCTAACACCGGGAATATTTCTTAAGCTTAAATACAAATTATCGTTGTATTCAGGTATTACGAACAATGCTTTTTTACCACCTACATTCAAGTTCTTTAAAATACCTGCAAATTCTTTTGTTTTGGGTGCATTCAATGTA